>JAPKCG010000628.1 GCA_028823055.1 Sphingomonas bacterium | reverse complement strand
CGCGCGATGCATTCGGTGTTCCTGTATCATGCGATCCCCGCGGGCATGGACATGGCGATCGTCAATGCCGGGCAGCTCGACGTGTACGACACGATCGATCCCGAGCTTCGCACCGCGTGTGAGGACGTCATCCTCAACAAGGATCCCGAGGCGGGCGAACGGCTGGTGGCGCTCGCCGAACGCTATCGCGGGACCGATGCGGTCGCGGAGAAACAGGCGGCGGAGTGGCGCAGCCTGACGGTCGGCAAGCGGCTGGAATATGCGCTGGTCAAGGGCATCGACGCGCATGTCGTCGACGATACCGAAGAGGCGCGGCTGGAGATCGACAATAGGGGCGGTCGCCCGATCGAGGTGATCGAGGGGCCGTTGATGGACGGGATGAACGTCGTCGGCGACCTGTTCGGATCGGGCAAGATGTTCCTGCCGCAGGTCGTGAAATCAGCGCGCGTGATGAAGAAGGCGGTCGCGCACCTGCTGCCCTTCATCGAAGCCGCCAAACAGCCGGGTGCCAAGGGCAAGGGCAAGATCATCATGGCGACCGTCAAGGGCGACGTGCACGATATCGGCAAGAACATCGTCGGTGTCGTCCTTCAGTGCAACGGCTTCGACGTCGTCGATCTGGGCGTGATGGTGCCGTGGTCGAAAATCATCGAGGCGGCGAACGAGAATGACGCCGACATGATCGGGCTGTCGGGCCTGATCACGCCGTCGCTCGACGAGATGGTGACCGTCGCCGAGGAAATGAAACGCAAGAAGATGACGATGCCGTTGCTGATCGGTGGCGCGACGACGTCGAAGGTGCATACCGCGCTGCGCATCGCGCCCGCCTATGACGGGCCGGTCGTCCATGTCCTCGACGCCAGCCGTGCGGTCGGGGTCGCGACGACGTTGGTGTCGGACACGATCCGCGATGATTTCGTCGCGAAAACCGACGCGGATTATGCCGCCGTCCGCGCCGCGCGCGAGGGCAAGGGGCAAAGCGAGCTGCTGCCGCTGGCCCGCGCGCGCGCCAATCCGTTCGCTGCCGACATGGCGCTGAAACCCGCCGCGCCCGCGAAGCCCGGTGTGCACATCTTCGACGATTGGGATCTGGCCGAACTGCGCTCGCTGATCGACTGGACGCCGTTCTTTCGCGCGTGGGAGCTGGCGGGCAATTTCCCCGCGATCCTCGACGATGCGGTCGTCGGCGAAAGCGCGACGTCGCTCTACGCCGATGCGCAGGCGATGCTCGACCAGATCGTGGCCGAGAAATGGCTGACCGCGCGCGGTGTCGCGGGGCTGTGGCCATGCCATCGCCATGACGACGATGTCTGGGTGCATATCAAGCATAGCGACGATCATCGCAGCCCCGATGGCGCGAGCATCCCCGGGAATTTCCGTATCCCCGACCTCGTTGCTGCGATCGATGGACAACGGACCTTGGGCGAGATCCTGGCCGAGGTCGCCCGGTCTCCCCTGACTGTCGCGACGATCTGGCTGCTTGAGGCCTCGGGTTTAATCCACGTCACACAAACTCAGACTCAGACTCAAAGCCAGCCCACTCCTGCA
>JAPKCG010000149.1 GCA_028823055.1 Sphingomonas bacterium | reverse complement strand
CCGCGACCTTCGTCGATCGCGCGCTCGCGATACCGGCGTCGGGCCGGCCCATTCGGATCGTAATGAAAGCTGCGGGGGCCTAGGTTTCGACGGGCGTGGCGCGGTCAGGGGTCGCCGTGGATCGCCAGGATCGCAATCCCGCCGCCCAGGGTCAGCGCGGCGAGGATCATCATCAGGCCCCCAAAATTGCTCGGTGTCGCCAGTAACCACGCGAGCATCGGGCCGATCAACGCGGGCAGCGTGTTGGTAAGGTTGATCAGGCCCAGGTCGCGACCATGACGCCGGGGATTGGGCAACAACTGCATGACATAGCCCGCATGGAGCGCGAGAAACACCGCCGATCCCACGGCATACAGCGCAAAACCGGCGGCGCTCACCCACCAGTCGCCACCGATCGCCATCGCGACCAGACCGCTCGCCGCGATCACCGCAGCGGCCAATAGGAAGGGTTTGCGTCGCCCGACGCGATCCGACATGCGCCCCGCGATCACCGCGACGGGGATCGGCAACGTATAGCCCACCGCCATCAATCGCCCGACCCTGACGGCGATGTCGTCATGCCCTGTCGCCGGGGCGAGGCTTTCGAAATAATAGAGCAAATACAGGCCGAGCACGTTGCCTGCGACCTGCACCGCCATCCGCGACCCCCAGGCAATTGCGAGGTCGCGGTGTGCGACATGCGGTCGGATCATCGGCGTCGGCCGCTTCGTGACCACCTGTGGACGTGTCGATAGCAGGGGTATCGTGCAAACCGCGACCGCGATACCAAGCAGGACGAACCGCCCACTTTCGCCGAATATCGCCATCGCGATCAACAGCGACGACAGGCCGGAGGCAACCGGATTGGCGAGCGCGAGCAGGCCGCTTGTCACGCCCTTTTGATGATCGGGAATTTCGTCCGCCATGATCGCGAACAGCGGCGCGAGCAGCATGTTGATCGCGAACTGGAACAGCGCGATCGCGATCATGATCTGCATGGGCGAATAGGCGAATGCGACGACGGCATAGGACAGTGCCGTCGCGATTACGCCGCCCGCCACCCAAAACCGCCGCCCCCGCCCGCGCGCGACCGATCGATCGCTGATCCAGCCGAACAGGATGTTGGCGATACTCGCGACGATCGCGCCGAGTATGATCGTCGCCGTGAACACTCCGAAATGCGCGCCCGCCGCGAGTTCTTCGATCTTGAGCGGCAGCAACAGCGTTAATAATGGCAGATATCCGATGACGCCGCCGATATTGGCGAGAGCGAAGATCAACAGGAACCGCTTGGATTTGGACCCGTTGGTGGCGGCGTCGGTCAAGGTGGCGGACATCCCCAGCCCATATCCACGATCGCCGCCGGGGCACTAGTTGAATCTTGCAGCGATATTGCCCGACTTGGGCGTTGGCGTGTCGGAATACCGTCGCAGCGACCGCGCCGACCTTCGGAGGGTGCGATGCCCCGAGGGCGCAAACCCGTCAGTCCATTTCGTTGGTCAATTCGTCGACGCAGGCTGACCGGCTTGTCGTCATGATGTCCCCGGATGCAGGGGTTCAAGGCAATTCAGAGTGACGGCGCGGTCGAGGACTAGCTGATGAAGGCATCGACCGAGTTGAAACGTCCGCGAAGATAGATATCGCCGACAAGGCGAAGCGGACTGATATCGACATCCGAAACGCCGGCATGAACGATGGCGGCAAAACGGCGGTATAGGCCGATATATTCGCCGGGAAGTGCGGCATCGCTCGCCCGGGGGGCAGCACCGTCCACCCGCATCACCGCGCCGCCTTCGCTCAATGTCAGCGTGCCGCTGTCGGTTTCGACGACGATGTCCCAGGTCTGCGTGCCTTGCTGACGGAAATCGAGATCCATGGCGATCGGCGCACCGGCTGTATCGCGGAACGCGACGCGCGCGGCGATTGGGGCGGCTCGGTTATTCGGGACGTCCAGCTCCGCCGTCTCGACGAAAAAGGGGTCGGGAAGGATCTGCGTGGCGATCGAGAGCGCGTTGATGCCGGGGTCGAACACGCCGAACCCGCCCGGCTCCCAAATCCAGTCCTGACCGGGGTGCCAGACGCGCACGTCCTCACGCCAGGTGATGGTCGCACGGCGTAAGATCCGGTTCGAAAGCCACTGCCGGGCCGGTTCGACGCCGTGGGCGTAACGCGAATGCCAACTCGCGAACAGGCTGATGCCAGCGGTAGCGGCGGCTTCGCGCAAGGCGACCACTTCGGCCAACGTCGCCCCGGGGGGCTTCTCCAGGAAAACATGCCAGCCCTGCGCGATCGCGACCAATGCGATCGCGCGCCGTACCTGTGGTGGGGTACAAAGCGCAACGGCGTCGACCGCGATCCCGCTCGCGATAAGGTCGCGAATATCCTCAAAGTGCGGGATGTCGTCGACGCCGTCACCATGACGGCTGACCGTCGCGACAAGATCGAATTTCGATGTCGCGGCGATAGCAGGCACATGTTGATCCCGCGCGATTTTGCCAAGGCCGACGATGGCGATCCGGATAGGAGCGGTCACAGGGTGCGCACCGTGACCGTATCGGCCTCCGCAATGTTCAGCGTGTTCCGTAATGGCAGCGTGAACGGCGCGGCGTCGATTTCGAAGACATCACCCTTTCGGGTCGTCACGGCGTCGCTGAACGACAATGTGGCCGTCCCGAAAAAGTGAACGTGAATATCGCCGGGCCGCCGGAAACCGGCATATTTGAAATGATGCGCCTCCAGATTGGCGAAGTGATGCGACATATTGTCTTCGCCGGTCAGGAACGGTTTTTCCCACAGCGTTTCCCCGTCGCGCACGATACGGCTGGTGCCGCGAATGTCCGCAGGCGGGTCGCCAAGCAGCAATTCCGCACCCAGCGCCGCCTGGCGCAGCTTGGAATGGGCGAGCCACAGATAATTGTGCCGTTCGGTAACATGGTCGCTGAATTCATTGGCCAGTGCGACTCCCAGGCGAAACGGCGTGCCGTCATCACCGATCAGATAGATTCCCGCTAATTCGGGTTCCTCGCTACCATCCTGCGCGAAGGCGGGAGAGGTCAGCGGGCCTTCCGGGCCGACCAGGCTTTGGCCGTCCCCTTTGTAGAACCATTCGGGTTGTTGCCCTACTTGACCGGGAGCGGGTTTGCCGCCTTCCACGCCTTCCAGAAACATTCGCATCGAATCGGTTTGATGCTCCGCCGCCGCCTTGTGCATCGCGTCCCGACCCGAAGCGGACCCGAGATGGGTGAGGCCCGTTCCCGCAAGCAAAAGCCGTGCGGAATCGGGATGGTCGATTGCGGGCAGCAACCGGCCGGCGGCAAGCTCGGCGTCGAGATCGACGGGCGTATCGCTGATTCGCGTGCGCGCCGCATCGGCAAGCGACTGTCCAGCCGCGATCGCGATCGCGGCAAGTTCACGCGTGGTCGCGACCCCGACGAGAAGACGGGCGTCACCGCCTTCCGCGAGGATGACATGGCGATTTCCGTCCGCATCGCGATGCTGGATAAGTCGGGGTTGAATGAATCGGGTGATCGTCATGCTTGATCCTTTGAGGAGGCGTGGCGTTCGTGACACCAGCCAACAGCGAGGCCGAACCGGTGGACGACTATCATGAGGGGCGGCGTCGCTTCGACAGGCCTGCACCGTTCACAGGGGGGAGCGTGTCACATGCCCCGGAGCCGGTTGGGCTCCGGCCGGTGCGGCAACCGACGGCAATGCTGGCAGTCGACAATGCCATTCGCTCCCCTCTTATATGTCAGACAATATACGAGTGGCGGTGACGGTCAAGCCGCGCTGCCGTCGATCAGCTTCGGCCCGGACGCGCCATCGCGCAATTCTGGCGGCAGGAGCATTTCGGGCAGATCCTGATAGCAGACGGGGCGCAGGAACCGGTCGATCGCCAGCGTGCCGACCGACGTGGAGCGGCCGTCCGACGTTGCCGGAAACGGCCCGCCATGAACCATCGCAGGAGCAACTTCGACCCCGGTCGGCCAGCCATTGGCGAGCACGCGACCAGCCTTTCGTTCGAGGATCGGCACCAGCTCACGCGCGGCGTCATGATCCGCCTCATCAAGCATGATCGTGGCGGTGAGCTGACCCTCCAGCGTTTTCAGGACGTCGGCAAGCTCGCCCATGTCGCGACAGCGGACGATCAGCGACGAAGCGCCGAATACTTCCTCGGTCAAGGCGGAGTCGGCTTCAACCGCCGCGGCGTCGGCCACGAACAGTCGTGCCTTTTCGCTGGCGATGCCGTCGCCGGCCAGGCCCGAGGCAATTTCTTGTACCTTGTCATGGTCGGCGAGATTGGCGGTTCCTTCGGCAAAGGCGTTACGGATGCCGCCGGTCAGCATCGGTTGCGGCGCATGGCTGCCCAGTGCTTTTGCGGCGGCGGCTTCGAATGCATCGATGCCCTCACCTTCAACCGCAAGAACCAGTCCCGGATTGGTGCAGAACTGCCCGGACCCCATCGTCAGCGACCCGACAAAGGCTGTACCCAATGCTGCCCCGCGTGCGGCCAGCGCGGCAGGCATCACGATCACCGGGTTGATGCTCGACATTTCGGCATAGACCGGGATCGGAACGTCACGTGCTTGTGCCAGGCGCAATAATGCCAGTCCACCCGCGCGCGATCCGGTAAAGCCGACCGCGGCGATCCGCGCGTCCTGCACCAACGCGGTGCCCAACTCGTTGCCCGGCCCGCGAACATGTCCGAACGTGCCCTCGGGCATGCCCGTGCGCGTCGCAGCGGCGCGGATGGCCCCCGCCACCATTTCATCCGTTCCGGGATGGGCGGGATGGCCTTTGACGACGACCGGGCAACCCGCCGCCAGCGCCGCTGCGGTGTCGCCGCCGGCGGTGGAGAAGGCGAGCGGAAAATTCGACGCCCCGAATACCGCCACCGGGCCGAGCGGCACCATGCGCATACGCAGGTCGGCGCGTGGCAGCGGTTCGCGATCGGGCTGCGCGGGATCGATCCTCACCTGGCGCCAACGTCCATCGCGGACGACTTGCGCGAACATCTTCAACTGGCCGATCGTTCGACCGCGTTCGCCGGTGATCCGCGCGATCGGCAGGCCGCTTTCGCGCGACGCCCGTTCGATCAGCGCATCGCCCAGCGCCAGTATCTCTTCGCCGATTGCTTCGAGGAAAGCGGCGCGCGCCCCGGCATCGGTTTCGCGATAGGCATCGAATGCCGCGGCCGCGGCGGCGCAGGCGGCGGCGACGTCAGCCAGCGTGCTGACGGAATAATGTGGGTCGATCGGCTTCCCGGTCGCTGCTTCGATCCCGTAAAAACCTTGTACGTCGGCGTTGGCCATGTTTCGTCCTTTTATGTCTGACTTTAACACCGGTATAGGTAACGGCAGGCGACCCGGCAACCACGGCGCGACGAGGAGATGCAAGGATGAATGAGCTACGGAATGTCTGGCGCGGGGTTTGGCAGGGGCAGATGCTACTCGGCGAAGGACCGGTTTGGGACGTCGCGCGCGCCATGCTGTGGTTCGTCGATATCAAGACGCCGCGCATCTATTGCTATGATCCGGCGACCGACATGGTCGAGGGCTGGGATGCGCCAACATATGTCGGCTGGGTTTTCCCATGCGATGACGGGACGATTGTGGCGGGCTTGCGAAACGGGGTGGCGCGGTTCGACCCGTCGACCGGCGGTTTCGAGCATCTTGTCGCGCCTGTGCCGCATCCCGACCACAACCGCCTGAACGATGCGACCGTCGCGCCGGACGGCACGATCTGGTTCGGGACGATGGACGATGAAGAGGCGCAGGCGACAGGGCGCATCTTTCGGTTCGACGGCATGGCGGTCACCGCCGCAACGATCGCCCCGGTGACGATCACCAACGGTCCGGCGGTCAGTCCCGATGGAAAACTGCTCTATTTCGTCGACACGGGCGGCGGGTTGGTCAGGGTCGCGGAAATCGATGAGAAGGGTGAGGTGCGTGCGCAGCGCGATTTCGTGAGCATCGATCCGGCGGACGGTCATCCCGATGGCGTCACCGTCGATTCGGCTGGCAACATCTGGCTCGGGCTATGGGGTGGTTGGTGCGCGCGCCTCTATTCGGCGCGGGGTGAATTGTTGCGTGAAGTGCGTCTGCCTGCCGCGAACGTGACCAAAGTGGCGCTTGGTGGACCGGATTTGAAGACGGCCTATGTCACGACCGCACGCATCGGCCTCGACGAGCAAGCGCTTTCAGAGCAGCCAGAGGCGGGTAGCCTCTTCGCGTTCGATGTCGAAATGCCCGGACAGGCATTGCGATATGCGCGGGTGGGGCGACGCTGATCTTACCTAAGCCGCCGCCCCTCGATGTTCATGCGGCTGGTAGGATTTCGGGGTCGGGCAAGGGCGCGCTCACCCTCGCGCCCCACAAGGCATAGAACAGGATGTAAAGCTCACATGCCGCGGTGAGCAGGAACGAGGTTTGCAATCCGAAACGATCAGCGATCCAGCCCTGCACGACAACAAGCGCGCCACCCGCAATCGCCATGATCAGCAATCCGGATCCTTCCTCGGTCAGCGGCCCCAGGCCCTTGATTCCGAGCGTGAAGATCGTCGGGAACATGATCGAGTGAAACAGGCCGACGAGGATGAGCGACCACATCGCGACCGACCCGGTCGTAAACACGGTCACCATCATGACGACGAATGCGCCGATCGAAAAGGCCGCAAGAACCGTTTCGGCGCGCACCCGCTGCATGATCGCCGACCCCGCGAACCGGCCGACCATCATGCCGCCCCACAACAGCGCCAGGTAACGGCCAGCCTGTTCGTTGGTCAGATTCGCGATTTCCGGCTGGCTGACGAAATTGACGAACAGATTGGCGACACCGATTTCGGCGATCAGATAGATGAAGATCGCAGGGATACCGAACACCAGATTGCGATGCTTCCATAGCGAAAGATTGCGGCGATCGGCTTTGGCGAGACGCTGGCTGGCGCTGGACATGGTTGGCAGGGGGAACCGGGCGATCACCACGGCCAACACGACCAGAACGACCGCGACAAGAATGTAGGGCAGGATTACCGATTGTGAATCGGCCAGCCGCTCCGCTGGCGTCAACACCGTGCCATGCGCGGCTGTCCCGCCCCGCGAACGCCCAAGAATGAGATACGCCCCGAACAACGGCGCGAGCATCGTGCCCGCCGAATTCATCGCCTGGACAAGATTGAGCCGTGACGACGCGGTTTCGCTCGACCCGATGACCGCGACATAGGGGTTGGCCGCGACCTGAAGCAGCGTGATGCCGCTGGCGATGACGAACAGCATGACCAAAGTCACGCCATAGGAGGGGATCGACGCCGCAACCGTCATGCCCAGCGCGCCGGCGGCCATGATGAGCAGGCCGATCACCATGGATTTTTGATAGCCGACCCGCTCGATCA
>JAPKCG010000148.1 GCA_028823055.1 Sphingomonas bacterium | reverse complement strand
AAAACATGTGACATCAAGGACCCGACGCAGACCATCAACTGGGTCGAGCCGGAGGGCGGCGGAGGCCCCAATTATCCCAATATGTAAACGCCTGTTTATCGCCCTGTGTCTGAGCAGTGTCCCCTCGGCGGCGCTGGCGGATCAGGGCGATGTGGCGGCCTATATGCGCGCGCGCGTCGCCGATGCGGATGGCGCGGTGAAGGCGGCGACGGCCGATTATGCGACCGCGCTCGACGGTGCGCCAGACAGCGCCACGGTGGCGCTGCCCGCCTATCGCGAGGCGCTGGCGGCGGGTGATATCGCGCTGGCGATACGCGCGGCGGCGGTGCTCGAAAAAGCGAACGCAGCGCCGACCGATCTGCCGCTGCTCAGGCTCGCTCAGGCGGCGGCGCGGGGCGATGCGGCGGCGACGGATGCGGCGGTCACGATGCTGACCACCGGGCCGCTCGGCATTCTCGCGCCTGCGCTTCACGGCTGGACCGCCTTTGCACGCGGCAAGGACGTCACCCCCGCGCTCGATGCGGCGAGTACGACGCGCGATCCGCTCGCGACGCGGCTCGCGCTCGAACAGCGCGCGGTGTTGCAGATCGCGCAGGGGAAGGTCGAAACCGGTCTCTCCACCTTGCGCGCGACGCAGGCGGCGGGCGCACCCGCCGATGTCCGGCTCGAAGCGGCGATGTTGTTGCAGGGGCGCGGCGATACCGATGCGGCGCGGACGATCCTGATCGGCGATGATCCCGTCATCACCGCGTTGCGGAACGGCAAGGGCGAAAAGCCGACATTGGCGTTCGGCGTGTCGCAATTGCTGTCGCGCGTCGCCGCCGACCTGACGAGCGAGCGCGCGGCCGAGCTGTCGATCGCGATGGCGCGGGCCGCATTGATAGCGGATCCAGCCAATGATCGCGCGCGGCTGATCCTCGCGAGCGCCCTGTCGCGGGGCGGCGCGACCGATCGCGCGCTCGATACGCTGGACAGGGTCGCGCCCGACGGCTTGTTCGCGCGCACCGCCGCGACCGCGCGGATCGCGGTGTTGGCGCAGGCGGGGCGGGACGACCAGGCGCTAGCGGCCGCGAAAGCGCGCGCCGAGGCCGCCGACGCGGGCAGCGCCGATTTTCAGGTCTATGGCGACCAGCTCGTCGCGGCCGGCCGCTTCGCCGATGGCGCGCGTTACTATCGCCGCGTCATCGATGCGGGGGCCGGAGACAATTGGGGTGCGTGGTTGCAATATGGCGGCGCGCTCGACGAGGCGGGTGATTGGGCGGCGGCGCGCCCCGCGCTCGAAAAGGCGGTCGCGCTTGCGCCCGCGGAGCCGCTCGCGCTCAATTATCTCGGCTATGCGATGGCGGAACGCGGCGAAAATATCGCGGCGTCGACCACGCTGCTCGCGAGAGCCAGCGCGCTCAAGCCCGACGACCTGTCGATCCTCGATTCGCTTGGCTGGGCCTATTATCTCGGCGGCGATCCCAGGCGCGCGCTCCCGCTGATCGAACGCGCGGCGCAGGGGCAG
The DNA here is from genome assembly GCA_028823055.1 of Sphingomonas bacterium. GTDB lineage: Bacteria > Pseudomonadota > Alphaproteobacteria > Sphingomonadales > Sphingomonadaceae > Sphingomonas. Next base: position 5,864 of record JAPKCG010000148.1, on the reverse strand, counting down.
CCGACCAATTCCGAAATCGGCGAGCATCTGGGCGACATTTATTGGGCGCTCGGGCGGCGATACGAGGCGCGCTATGCCTGGCGTGCGGCGGCGCTGACCGCGGATACGAGCGATACATCGCGGATCGCGGAGAAAATCGCGCGCGGCTTGAAGACCCGGCGATGAGCGGTGGATCGGTGCGGGAGGTTGCGCCCGCGAAAGTCAACTTGGCGCTCCACGTCCGGCGGCGACGCGCGGACGGGTATCACGATCTCGAAACGCTGTTCGCCTTTGCGACCGATGGCGATGTCGTGACGGTGATGCCGGCGCCGAGCGATCGATTCGCGATAGAGGGGCCGTTCGCCGATGGCCTGCGCGTCCCATCGGAGGGTGGCGCTATGTCGAATCTCGTCACCCGCGCACGCGATGCATTTCGTGACATGTTCGCGGTCGGCGATCACTACGCAATCATCCTCGAAAAGAATCTCCCTATCGCATCCGGGATCGGGGGCGGGTCGGCGGATGCCGCGGCGACGTTGCGCGCGCTGGCCCGACTGCACGATATCGATCGCAACGACGCGCGGTTGAACGCGATCGCCGTGACGTTGGGGGCCGATGTGCCCGCCTGTCTGCTCGGGCGGACGACGATCGGAACGGGGAAGGGCGACGAGCTTGTCGCGGTCGATGGCCTGTCGGGCACGCCGCTGTTGCTCGTCAATCCGGGCGTCGCGGTGTCGACTGCGTCGGTGTTTGCGGCCTGGGACCGCGTCGATCGTGGGGCGTTGCCGGATGGGGAATTGCTGGCGCGGGCGGTTGTGGGGCGTAACGATCTGGAGGCCCCGGCAATTTCGATCGCGCCGGTGATCGCGGGGGTGCGGGCGATGCTCGACGCCGCACCGGGCGTGACGCTCGCGCGGATGAGCGGATCGGGCGCGACGTGTTTCGCGCTGTTCGACGACGCGGCCGCGCTCGACGCCGCAGCGGTGGACGCCCGGGCGCGCGGATGGTGGGCATTGGCCAGCACATTGGCATGATGTCGTTCGATTGATGCAGAAGTTCTCCTCTTGTTCCGTTGGAACAAATACGATACATCATCGTCAGCGCGTTGATCCGTTCGCGCGCTTGCTCTAGCGAGGGAGGTATCTGATGGCCGCCAATTTGAAAGTGATCGACTCCGGCATGGCAACTGCAACCACCGACCGTCAAAAGGCGCTCGACGCCGCCCTCGCGCAGATCGATCGTGCCTTTGGCAAGGGTTCGGCGATGAAGCTGGGTTCGAAGGAAACGATGCAGGTCGAGGCGATCTCGACGGGCTCGCTCGGACTCGACATCGCACTGGGCGTCGGGGGCTTGCCGCGTGGGCGCGTGATCGAGGTGTATGGTCCCGAATCGTCTGGCAAGACGACGCTGGCGCTCCACGTGATCGCCGAAGCGCAAAAGAATGGCGGGACGGCGGCGTTCGTCGATGCCGAACATGCGCTCGATCCCGTCTATGCGAAGAAGCTGGGCGTCGACATCGACGAACTGATCGTGTCGCAGCCGGATACCGGTGAACAGGCACTCGAAATCGTCGATACGCTCGTCCGGTCGAACGCGATCGACGTGCTCGTGATCGATTCGGTTGCCGCGCTCGTGCCGCGTGCGGAGATCGAGGGTGAAATGGGCGATAGCCATGTCGGGCTGCAGGCGCGGCTGATGTCGCAGTCGCTGCGTAAGCTGACGGGCTCGATCAGCCGGTCGCGCTGTATGGTGATCTTCATCAACCAGCTGCGCATGAAGATCGGCGTGATGTACGGCAATCCCGAAACGACGACGGGTGGCAACGCGCTGAAATTCTACGCCAGCGTCCGGCTCGACATCCGCCGCACCGGCGCGATCAAGGACCGCGACGAGGTCACGGGCAACGCCACTCGCGTAAAGGTCGTCAAGAACAAGGTCGCACCGCCGTTCAAGCAAGTCGAATTCGACATCATGTATGGCGAGGGCATTTCGAAGATTGGCGAAATCCTCGACCTTGGCGTCAAAGCCGGGTTGGTCGAGAAATCGGGTGCGTGGTTCAGCTATGACAGCGTGCGGATCGGGCAGGGGCGTGAAAACGCGAAGACCTATCTCAAGGAACATCCCGAAATGGCGGATCAGCTCGAAAAGGCGATCCGCAACCGCACCGACAAGGTCGCCGAGGAAATGATGGTCGGCCCCGATGCCGAGGACGACGCCTGATCGTCCCGGCGCCGTCGTCAAGAAGCATTGTCGAATGACGAGCGCGCGTGACTGGAGCGGCAAGGTCGGTGAGGTGTGGGCCAGCGAATGGCGGCGCACCGACCGGAGCTTTGCCGATCTGTCGCGCCGTCTCGATGCGGCGATCCTCGATGCAGCCCCGCATCAGGGCGTTGCGCTCGATATCGGTTGCGGGGCGGGGGCGACGAGCATCGCACTGGCGAGGTTGCGACCGGACATCGACATCGTCGGGGCCGACATTGCCGACGAACTCGTCGCGATCGCGCGGCAACGGTCGGGCGACATGCCGAACCTGCGCTTCGTCATCGGCGATCTCGACCGGGGGATGGTCGATATGGCTGCGCCCGACCTCATCGTATCGCGGCACGGCGTCATGTTCTTCAGCGATCCGACCGCGGCATTCGCGCGCCTTCTCGATACCGCCGCGCCGGGCGTACGGCTTGTCTTTTCCTGCTTCCGCGATGCATCGGACAACCCCTGGGCATCGGATCTGGTTGCGGAGGTGACCGGGGTCGCGGCGTCGCGACCCCGGGGTTACGCGCCCGGCCCGTTCGGATTTGCGGATTGTGATTTCGTCGGCGGCATGCTGCGGGGGGCGGGGTGGCGCGATGCCGCGGCAGAGGCCGTCGATTATCGCTACGTCGCCGGTGCGGGCGATGACCCCGTTGCGGATGCGGTAGATTTCTTTCGCAGGATCGGCCCGATTGCGTCGGTACTTCGCGAGATTCCGAAGGAAGGGCGCGCGGCGATCCTCGACAAGCTTGCCGCGGCGCTTCACAAGCGCGTCGAACAGGGCGAGGTCGCGTTCCCGGCATCGGCCTGGATATGGCGCGCCTCCGGCCAAGGGAGACGACCATGACGATCATCGTCCACCATCTCGAAAATTCGCGTTCGCAGCGAATATTATGGATGCTCGAAGAACTCGGGCTTCGCTATGAGATCAAGCGCTATGAGCGCGACAAAAAGACGATGCTGGCCCCGCCTGAATTGAAGGCGGTTCATCCGCTCGGCAAATCGCCCGTTATCGAAGATACGTCCGACAGCGGCCGGGTGATCGCGGAAACCGGTGCGATCGTCGAATATCTCGTCGACAAGGCGGATGGCAGAATGGGCGCGCCCGCCAACCGGACCGCTGCACTCAACTATCGGTTCTGGCTTCACTATGCCGAAGGATCGATGATGCCGCCGTTGCTGCTCAAGCTCGTGCTCGGTCGCATCCCGCTGATGGGCAAGCGCGCGACCAAGCGGATTCAGCCGATGATCGATGTTCATCTCGATTTCGTCGAACGCGAACTGGCGCAACGGCCCTGGTTTGCGGGCAATGATATCACCGCCGCCGACATCATGATGAGTTTCCCGCTCGAAGCCGCGCGGAGCCGCGCCGGTCTCGACGCATCGCGCCCGCATACGATCGCATGGCTCGAAAAGGTCCAGGCGCGCGCCGCCTATCGGACCGCGCTCGAAAAGGGTGGCCCTTACGCCTACGCATAAAGCTAGCTGCGCCGCGCCGATTGGCGCGGGACATGGTCGACGCGAAGATGGCGCGTGAACGAGGAGCGGATAATTCACACTCCCCCCGGTTTTGCGGTTGTTACCCCATATATCTTCGTCGACGGTGCCGATGGCTATATCCGGTTTCTCGAAACCGCGTTCGGCGCGCGCGACGTGATGCGCAGTGTCGATCCGGCAGGGCGGATCGCGAATTGCCAGATGAATTTCGATGGTGCGATGATCATGCTGTCGGAAGCGAGCGCGGCCTATCCCGCTAGCCGTGCGGCCTATTATCTCTACGTCGCCGACGCGGACGCGTCGATGAACCGCGCGCTCATGGCGGGTGCCGAAGAGATTATGGCGGTGGCGGACATGCCCTATGGCGATCGGCAGGGTGGGGTGCGCGATCCCGCGGGCAACATCTGGTGGGTATCGCAGCGGTTGACCGCCGAGCCCTATGCCTGACACGGCGGCCACGGCGTGATATTTCGATCAGCGAGGCCGCGCGTGCGTTCTCTGGCTGCCGGGGCGGACGAAAATCAGTCCGCGCCCTTGAGGATCGGCGATTTAGCGGACGAGGCGGCTGCTTGATAACAAGGGTAGCGATCATAGCGTGATCGATGGCCGACCATATCGCCGACCTGCAGACGATCGATCCAGAAACGGATTGAGCGGTGGCCGTCGTCGGCGAACGCCACCGCTATTGCCCGACATATCCAGACTGATAGCAGCGTCGAAATCGCAGCGTTCAATGCTGCCAATGTGGCTAATAATGGCGAACGCTGCCCGACCCGTCAGCTTCGCGGTGCGCCGATGTCGTCGAACGAATCGATTGCCACCTGCGGCCCGCCGCCCGATGGTGCGGGGACGGGTAGGATGTCAGGGTCTTCGATCTCGTCGAATCCCCCCTCCCATTTGGCGACGACCGACGCCGCGACCGCATTGCCGATGACGTTGGTCGCAGAGCGGCCCATGTCGAGGAAGTGATCGACCGCGAGGATCAGGAGCAACCCCGCTTCGGGAATCTTGAACAGCGACAGCGTCGCGGCGATGACGACGAGCGATGCGCGCGGCACCCCTGCAATCCCCTTCGACGTGATCATCAACACGAGCAGCATCGTGATCTGTTCGCCAAAGGCGAGGTGCATGCCATAGGCCTGCGCGATGAAGAGCGAGGCGAAGGTCATGTACATCATCGACCCGTCGAGATTGAACGAATAACCGAGCGGCAGCACGAAGCTGGCGATCCGCGGGGGCACACCGAACTTGTCGAGCGCCTCCAGCGTGCGCGGATAGGCGGCCTCGGACGAGGCGGTCGAAAAGGCGAGGATCAACGGGTCGCGGATGTAGCGGACCAGATGCCGCGTCCGCTTGCCCAGCAACGCGAACGCAACCCCGATCAGGCTGAGCCATAGGAGAATCAGCCCGAGATAGAATGTCCCCATGAAATAGGCGAGATCGCCGATCACGCCCGGCCCGCGTTCGGCAAGCGTGGAAGCGACCGCCGCGAAAACCGCGATCGGCGCGAACGCCATGACGTAATTTGTGATCTGCAGCATCACCGCGACGAGCGCCTCGACCGCCTTGACGAGCGGCGCGGCCTTTTCCCCGACCGCGGTGATCGCGACGCCGATGAAGAGTGAGAAGACGACGATCTGAAGGATTTCGTTCGTCGCCATCGCATCGATCATCGATGCCGGGACGATGTGGCTGACGAAATCCTGCAGGTTGAACGCGGCACGTTCGACGCCGCTGGCGGCGGTCGCTTCGGGGATCGGCAGGCCGAGCCCGACGCCGGGCTGGAGCAGATTGACGAGGAGCATTCCCAGCAGCAGCGAGAACAGGCTGGCGCAGATGAACCAGCCGACGCTTTTGAGCCCGACGCGGCCCAATGCCGCAGTGTCGCCCATATGCGCGACGCCGACGACGAGCGTGGAGAAGACGAGCGGCGCGATGATCATCTTGATCAGCCGCAGGAACAACGTCGTCAGGATCGAGAAATAGCCCGCGATCGTTTCCAGCCGGTCCGCCGATGCCGCCGAGCCGTCGTCGATCGCGAGATGCAGGCCCCAGCCGACGACCATGCCGGCGACCAGCGCGATCATGATCCACAATGTCAGGCGCTTGCCCATTTACTCACTTCCCCATGCTTGTAC
>JAPKCG010000627.1 GCA_028823055.1 Sphingomonas bacterium | reverse complement strand
GTCGAGACCGTGAAACCCGATGGCGCGACGCGGTCGATTGCCATCGCCGATTTCCACATGCTGCCGGGAACGACCCCCAATGTCGAAACCGCGCTGACGCCGGGCGAGTTCATCACCGCAGTGACGCTGCCCAAGCCGATCGGGGGCACGCACATCTATCAGAAGGTCCGCGACCGCGCGTCCTATGCCTTTGCGTTGATTTCGGTCGCGGCGGTGGTCCAGCCCGATGGGCGCGGGCGGTTCGCCTTTGGCGGGCTGGCGCACAAGCCGTGGCGCGTCGAGGGGGCCGAGCGGCAGAGCGGCGCGAAGGCAATCGCGGGTGCGGTGCTGGCCGGCGCGAAGACGACGCCGCAAAACGCCTTCAAAGTGCCATTGGTCGAACGGACGCTTGGCGCCGTCCTCGCCGAAGCGAAGGGCTGAAAGACATGAAATTCGATACCCCCGCCACGACCAATCCGATCGATCAGATGAAGGTCGTCGGCAAGCCGCACGACCGGATCGACGGCAAGTACAAGACGACGGGCACCGCGCCCTATGCCTATGAACGCCACGATGTCGTCGCCAACCAGGCTTATGGCTATATCCTGGGCTCTGCGATCGCCAACGGGCGGATCAAGAGCATCGACATCAGCGCCGCCGAGGCCGCGCCGGGCGTGGTCAAGGTCGTGACCTGGCAGAATGCGGGCGCGGTCAAGAAGCCGGGCGCGGTCACCGCCAAGCTGTTCGCCGGTCCCGAGATCGAGCATTATGATCAGGCGATCGCGGTCGTCGTGGCAGAAAGCTTCGAGGAAGCCCGTGCCGCCGCCAAGCTGATCGCGGTCGATTACACGCGCGTGAAGGGCAGCTATGACCTGAAGGCGGCCAAGGCGTCGGCGACCAAGCCCAAGGCGGGCTGGGGCGGCGATTCCGACACCGCGGTCGGCGATTTCGCGGGGGCGTTCGCCAAGGCGCCGGTGACGCTGGATGCGACCTACACGACGCCCGACCAGGCGCATTCGCCGATGGAGCCGCATGCCACGATCGCGTCGTGGGACGCGGGCAAGCTGACGGTGTGGACGTCGAACCAGATGATCAACTGGGCCAAGCGTGACCTGTCGGAAGCGTTCGGCATTCCCAAGGAATCGGTCCACGTCATGTCGCCGTACGTCGGCGGCGGGTTCGGATCGAAACTATGGATCCGCAGCGATGCGATCATGGCGGCGGCCGCGTCGCGCGCATGCGGTCGCCCGGTGCGGGTCACGCTGACACGGCCGATGATGTACAATAATACGACGCATCGCCCCGCGACGATCCAGCGAATCCGTATCGGTGCTGACAAGTCCGGGCACATCACCGCGATCGGGCATGAAAGCTGGTCGGGCGACTTGCCCGGCGGTGGGCCGGAGACGGCCGTCAACCAGACGCGGCTGCTCTATGCGGGCAAGAACCGGATGACCGCGACGCGGCTGGCGGTTCTGAACCTGCCCGAAGGCAACGCGATGCGCGCGCCGGGCGAGGCACCGGGGCTGATGGCGCTGGAAATCGCGATGGACGAGATGGCGGAAAAGCTGGGGAT
>JAPKCG010000147.1 GCA_028823055.1 Sphingomonas bacterium | reverse complement strand
TATGGTCGTGGAAGGTGCCGTTGAGCATTCGGCTGCCATTGGTGCCCGACCCGAAATCGTCGAGCGCCTTGTGCCCCGCGGCGATGACGTCGGGGTCGAAGGTCATGCCCATATAATTATATGTGCCGAGCAGGATCGTTTCGCGCCCCGCGATAACCGCCTCGGTCGGCGAGAGCACCTGTTCCATCACGATCGCGAAAGGATCGGTGACGCCGGTGTCGATCAGCGCCTGACGTTCGGCGATCAAGCCGTCGAACTTGCTCATCAGATCGCGCCCCGGTTCCTGGCTCGGTGCGATCGGGGCGGGGTCGAAATCGACACGTTCGGTCTGCAGCCCGGTCTCGGTCATATCAATTCCTGAGTTTGGCGACCGCATCGACGAGCTGGCCGACGGTTTCGATTTCCGCCTGCATGTTCATCGTGATGATGATGTCGAATTCGTCCTCGATCGCGGCGACGAAATCCATCACGGTCAGGCTGTCCCATTCGAGATCGCCTTGGAACGTCGTGCTGTCGGACAGCGCGACGCCCTTTTTGTTGAACGGTTCGATCTGTGCGGTGACAGTGTCGAAAATCTGCTGGCGGTCGGTCATGGTCGTTCCCGGTTGGCAGCCAAATGCGGCAGCGGTGCGGCGCTATAGCAGGCCGTGCGCGCGATACCACCGTGCGGTCTCGGCAAGCCCCTCGTGCAGATCGATTTTCGGCGACCAAAGTTCGGCCGGGACGTGGCGATCGGCGGCGGCAGTCCAGTCGGGGTGCGTCAGATAGCCGACGCGGTCGGGAGTCAATTTCGCCTTGTCTCCGCGGATCATCAGGTCGAGACGCGCGCCGATCATCATAAGCGCGCGGGGAAGGTGGAGCGGCATGACGCGTTGGCCGACCGCGACGCCGATCGCCCTGGCGAATTCGGCGTGTGTCCAGCTGGTTCCGTCATCCACCTCGTACAGCGTGCGAGGCTGATTGCGTTCGGCGGTGGCAACGAGCAGCCGGGCGAGATCGTCGACCGCGACCGCCGACATGATCCCCGGCGGCGGGAGCAGCGCGATGCCGAGCTTCGCCGCGCGGAACAGGTCGCGCATTTCCATGTCGCCCGGGCCATAGACCGCGGCGGGGCGCAGGATCGTCCAGTCGAGCGTGCTCGCTTCGACTATTTTTTCCGCCTCGGCCTTCGACCAGCCATAGGTGGAGAGCGACGGTTCGCGTGCCGCGAGCGAGGAAACGTGGGTAAAGCGTTTCACACCTGCGCGAGCCGCAGCGTCGATGATGGCGCGGGTGCCCTCGATATTACCGGCGATGAAGCCAGCGCGGTCCGCGTTGACGACGCCCGCGACGTGAATGACCGCGTCGGCATTTGCCACGAGGCGGTCGAGCGCCCTGGAGTCGTCGAGTGCGCCGACGATCCAGGTCACACCGTCGCGGGATGGTTGATCGCGGCGGGTCAGCGCGGTGACGTGGTGGCCCGCCTCCAGGGCATGTTCGATCGTGCGGTTGCCGACGAAGCCGGTGCCGCCGGTGATGGCTAATCGGAGCGCGCTTGCGGCGTGCTTCACAACAACGCCATGTGGCTGCGATGGACGAGCGCGCTGCGGGGGGCGTAGCCGAGCAGGGCGATCTGATCCTCACTTCTGGTGCCGATGAGCAACATCGCTTCGGCGGCGTCATATTCGGCGAGGCCGCGGGCGAGCGGGCCGTCGGACGTGTCGATCGAGACGAGATCGCCACGCGCGAAATTGCCCGTCACCGCGGTTACCCCCGCCGCGAGCAGACTCTTGCCCGAGCGGAGGGCGGTGGCGGCACCCGCATCGATCGTCAGGCGACCACGCGCGGTGAGGCCCCCGGCGAGCCATGCCTTGCGCGCCGAGGCGCTTTTTTCGGCGACGAACAAAGTGTGGCGGGCGGACGTCGAAAGCGGACGATCGACCCGTCCGCTGGCAATCGCGAGCGAGGCACCCACCGCGCTCGCGATCCGCGCCGCCGCGATCTTGGACACCATGCCGCCCGATCCCATGCCCGATGCCGAACCGCGATCCGCCATCGCCTCGATCGCCGCGTCGATGCGTTCGACACGCGCGATATGGACGGCGCCGGGCCGCGCCGGGTTGCGATCGTACAGCCCGTCGATATCGCTGAGCAGGACGACACCCTGCGCACCCGCCGCCTGCGCGACGCGCGCGGCGAGGCGGTCATTGTCGCCGAAACGGATCTCGGCGGTCGCCACGCTGTCATTTTCGTTGAGGACGGGGACGACGCCGAGCGACAGCAGTCGGTCGAGTGTCGCGGCGGCGTTGAGATAGCGGCGGCGGTCCTCAAGATCGTCGAGCGTGACGAGCATTTGCGCCGCCGTCAGCCCCTCCACATCGAGCATTTCCGCCCACGTCTGGCTCAGCGCGATCTGACCGACCGCGGCGGACGCCTGGGCGTCCTCAAGGTTCGCACGACCGCCCTTGGTCATGCCAAGCCGCCGCGCGCCGAGCGCGATCGCACCCGACGAAACGACCGCCACCTGCTGCCCCGCGCGTGTCCTTTCGGCGATGTCGCGCGCGATCCCCGCCAACCAGTCGCGCCTGACGCCGCCGGCATCGACGAGCAGCGCCGACCCGATCTTCACGATCAGCCGCCCGCAGGCGGAAGGAGGGAAGAGCGTCATGACGTCTCGCCGATAGCGCGCGCGATGCCGTCAGGCGAGGAGTATGTCATCGATCGGCGTCAGCGGGTCGCGCGAGGCCCTGATTCAGACGCCCTGATTCAGGCTCCCTGATTCAGACGGGCGACCATTCGATGACGTCCTCACCATCATCGTCGTCGGGGATGGTTTCGTCGGTCGGGCCGATGGTTTCGATCAACGTGTCGAGAACCCAGTCGACCCCGGTGCCGCTGACGCCCGAGATCGGGATGACATCAGCCCCGCTGGCGTCGGCCAGTTCTGCAGACAATGCTGCGATGAGTTCGTCGTCAAGCGTATCGATCTTGTTGAGCGCGATGACGACCGGCTTTTCCGCGAGACCCTCACCATAATTGATCAGTTCGTCGCGAACGATGCGATAGCTGGTCGCGACATCTTCGTCATTCGCATCGACGAGGTGGAGCAGCACGCGGCAACGTTCGATATGGCCGAGGAAACGGTCGCCAATCCCCGCGCCATCCGCCGCGCCCTCGATCAGGCCAGGAATGTCCGCAACGACGAATTCGGTGCCCTTGTGACTGACCACGCCCAGCTGCGGGCGGGTTGTCGTAAAGGCGTATTCGCCCACCTTTGCCTGCGCGTTCGTCACCTGGTTGATGAAGGTCGATTTGCCGGCATTTGGCAGTCCGACAAGCCCTGCATCGGCGAGCAGCTTGAGGCGCAGCCAGACCCACGCTTCTTCATTGGGCCAGCCGGTGCCATGCTGACGCGGCGCGCGGTTGGTCGACGTTTTGTAGCTGGCGTTGCCGCGCCCACCGTCGCCGCCACGCAGGAACACCTCGCGCTGACCGACCTTGGTGAAATCGAGCAGCACTTCCTCGCGCTCCTCGTCGAGTACCTGCGTGCCCACGGGCACCTTGATGACCAGATCATCGCCGCCGCCGCCGGTACGGTTGCTGCCCGATCCGCCCTTGCCGCGCGGTGCGCGGAAATGCTGTGTGTAACGGAAGTCGATCAGCGTGTTGAGCCCCGCGACCGCTTCGAAAATGATGTCGCCGCCCTTGCCGCCATTGCCGCCGTCGGGACCGCCATATTCGATGAACTTTTCCCGGCGAAAGCTGACGGCACCGGGGCCGCCGGAACCGGAACGAACGAAAATCTTGGCTTGATCGAGAAAATGCATCTCAGCCCTCCCGCGCGGCGCGAAGTGTGTCGCGGGCGAGTTCGCGCGCACGGTGACGGGGCAGGCCAAGCGCGCGACTGAGCGGTGAACCGAACAGCGCATCGCCCAGCGCCATCAGCACGAGCTGGAGTGTTTCGTCTTGAATCGGATGGACGCGCTCGATTTCATCGGCGGCGAGTTCGTCGACCAGATCATGGATGGCACGCAGGATCGGGTCGAGCGCGTCTTCACTGCCGCTCAGGATCATCCAGCTTGCCAGCGCGCCTGCGCCCCCTTCGCCAAATGCGTCGAAAACAAGATCGACGACCTCGCCCGGCTCCTGACCCGTCGACCGTGCGGTCATGATCGTCTGGCGGATGGAGGTGACGATGATCGTCGCCATCCGTTCGATCAGCGCCTGTTGCAGCCCCGCCGCAGACCCGAAGTGATGCAGCAGATTCGCATGCGTGCGCCCGATCCGCGAGGCAACGGCCTTTAGCGTTACCGCTTGCGGCCCGACCTCCACCAGCAGCGCGCGTGCCGCCTCAAGTGCGGCGTCGCGGGATTCCTCGGGAGACAGGCGTTTGCGGACGGGTAAGGGCGTGACGGACATGCACAGGGCTGTCGGCGGTTTTGTCAGCAATGGCAAGTTTGTCGGGAATGGCAAAGTGAGGATTGACAATTACGACGCGCTACTTACATTGATGTCAGTAGAATATCTCGTCTGGAGACGTCATGAGCAACGCAGTCACGCCCGCCGACCTTTCGATCACGCCGCGCGATGTCCGTTTCGGGCGGGGGCAGCCGATGAAACGCTATTGGCTCAAGGACGATCCGATCGCGACCGCTTTTTACAACGCATTGTCGGTGACGTTTCCCAAGGGCGAGGCGTATTTCTGCGACAGCGTAAAGGCGTTTCGCGAAGGTGCCGACGACAAGCTCGGCAATGAAATCCGCGCTTTCGTGAAGCAGGAAGTGATCCACAGCCGCGAACATGTCGCGTTCAACCGGCATGTCGTCGATCAGGGGTATGACATTGCGCCGCTGGAGCGCGACGTCGACGCGGCATTGGCACTGACCGAGGGGCGCCCGCCGATCGCGAATCTGGCCGCGACGATGGCACTCGAACATTTCACCGCGATGCTGGCGCATGAACTGATCGCCAATCCGCGCCATCTGAAGGGCGGGGAGCAACAGGCGGCGGCGCTGTGGCGGTGGCATGCCGCCGAGGAGATCGAGCACAAGGGCGTCGCCTATGACACCTGGCTCCACGCGACGCGCGACTGGTCACGGTGGCAGCGGTGGAAGATCAAGTCGATCGTGATGCTCGCGACGACCGCGAAATTCTTTCAGGGACGCCGCCGCGGGATGCTCGAATTGCTCCGGCAGGACGGGATTGCTGGGCCAAAAGTCTGGGCGCGACTGGCCTGGTATGCGTTTGGCAACCCAGGCATGGCGCGCAAGATCGCGGGGGTCTGGGTCAGCTTCTTCATGCCCGGCTTTCATCCGTGGAAGCATGATGACCGCGCCCTGATCGCGCTTGCCGAAAGCGAATATCAGGACGCGATCATGCCCGATGCGAGAACCGACAGGCAGGCTGCGGGGGGCGGGGGGACGAACCTTCACCCCGCGCAGGAACCTGCGTTCGGCTGATCACGCCGCGATCGGCATCGATTGTTCCGGTTCTTGCTCGACAAGATCGAGCGTGAGTTTTGCGCAATCGACATATGTACCGCGTGCGCGTGAAAACTGCCGCTCGATCGCACCTGTCGGGCGAAACCCAAGTTTGGCGAGCACTCTGGCGGAAGCGGGATTGTCGAGGAAATACCCTGCCGTCAGTTGCCTGATTCCCATTCCATAGCGCGCGATGTCGAGCATCGCGCGTCCGGCCTCCGTCGCATAACCACGACCCCAGGCGACGGGCGTCAGCCAATAGCCGAGTTCGTGCACGTCCGTCTCGACCGTCGGATGAATACCGATCATGCCGACGATCCGGGGTGCAACCACCTGGGGGATCGTCGTTTCATGCGCCATGATAACGCACAGAACATCGTCGCGCGCGCGCGGCATCGTCAGCCATGCATGCGCATCCGCCTCGGCATAAGGCCACGGCACATGGCTCAGATTCATTGCCACCGCTTTATGGCCGATCGCGTCGGCCACCGCAGCGGCATCCTCCGGCCAGCCGGGCCGTAGCGTCACTCTCTTCGTCCGGGCGAACATTGGTCTTGCCCTCCTCACCTGATCGCAGCCCCAAGCACGTCACCATGACGAGCCCAAGACAGCGTGTTGAGGGAGCAAGAAAAAAGGGAGCCGGGGCGACCCGTCTCCCTTATCTGGTGGGCTCCGCCTGAGCGGAGCTACCGGGTCGCCCTGGTGGGCAACCCGTCCGGTTACCCGATGTTATTCGGCCGCTTCCGCCATAATCTCTACCGAGCAGAATTTGCGTCCGAGCTTGCCTTCCTTGAAGGTGACTCGGCCGTCGACCAGCGCGAAGAGCGTGTGATCGACGCCCATCCCGACATTGGTGCCCGGATAGAATTTGGTGCCGCGTTGACGCACGAGGATGTTGCCCGCAATCGCGCGCTCGCCACCGAACTTCTTCACGCCAAGGCGGCGGCCTGCCGAATCGCGACCGTTGCGCGACGAACCGCCTGCTTTCTTATGTGCCATCTCGAACTACTCCTTACGCCTGGGCGGTCGGGGCGGTATCGCCCGTCGACGCTTCAGGGGCGGTCTTGGCGGCAGCCTTTTTCGGCGCGGCCTTCTTATCTTCCGAACCGATCGCGGTGATCTTCAGAATCGTGTGCTGCTGGCGATGGCCGTTCTTGCGGCGATAATTGTGCCGACGGCGTTTCTTGAAGATGATGACCTTGTCGGCCTTCGCCTGAGCGATGACTTCTGCGGTGACGGTCAGACCCTCGACGCTCTTAAGCTCCGAGCCTTCGCCCGCGAGCAGAACGTCACCCAGGGTCACCGACGACCCGGCATCGCCATCGATCTTTTCGACGACGATCTTATCTCCGGCGGCGACGCGGTACTGCTTGCCGCCCGTGCGCACGACTGCGAACATGGCTCGTTTCACTTCCCAAATTACATATACCCGCTCAGGCAAGCCCGGCGGGGTGAAGGGGGGCAGCTAAGTGACGAGAGCGATTCTGTCAACAAGCGAAGCGGCCCATCGGCGATTGTTGCCTTGCAGCAACAGCGATGCCGCAATCTATCATGCAGCAACGTTACGGACTTGTTACGATCGGCTCTCGTCATATTGTAATGGCGGAGAGCGGTCAGGGGGTCGCTTCATGTCTTCAAAGGGGTCTTTCATGCGGCGATCGTTACTCGCGCTTCTCGTTGTCAGCGGTTCGCCGCTCGCTTTTGACGCTGCCGCCTCGGCTCAATCCACGCCGCAGGACACGGCGCCAGTCGATGCGACCGACGCTGTCGATCCGACCAGCGACATTCTCGTCACCGGCAGCCGTATCGCGGGCCGGACGGTCGCAGATAGCCCGGTGCCGATCGACGTCATCGGCGGTGACCAGTTACGCAACAGCGGTTCGACCGAGACGAACAAACTGCTCAACCAGCTCGTGCCCTCC
>JAPKCG010000006.1 GCA_028823055.1 Sphingomonas bacterium | reverse complement strand
GCGGTGCCGGGTACCCCTGCTGCTCGTCCACCACCGCTAAAGGATCAGGGAAGGACGAGAACGTCGCGGGCGGCAGTATCTCGCTGTCGCCCGTGACAACCGTCACCGATGCAGCTCCTCGTTGAACTTGCCGCGGCCACCATGCTGGTCGCCATCACGTGCGCGGTTCACCTGATGGGTATCGCCGCGCTGATGCTGCTGCTGCGCCTGCATCGGCGCCGGCGGCCGGCCGATGCGAGGCTGATATGGGAAGGCCTGGCTATCGTGGGCGCGGCGACCGGCCTCTTTGTCCTGCATGGCATAGAGATTTGGCTCTATGCCGGCTTCTATCTGTTCGTCGGAGCGTTGCCCTCTCTTGAAGCGGCCCTCTACTTCTCGACCGCGTCCTACACGACGGTCGGCTATGGCGATGTGGTCCTTGCGCCGGGATGGCGGGTGCTCGGCGCCATCGAAAGTGCGAACGGCATCATCCTGCTGGGCTGGTCAACCGCCTTCTTCGTCGCCATCGTGGGCCGCATCCGCTGGCTGGAATCCGAGATCGAGAACACGCAGTGATCAACGCCGAGACCACCCCCGCCGCGACCGCGGAGGACCTGGCGCTGTTCGTTGCGAGCGTGACCGACCGCGCCCTGTTGCTGGCGGCGCCCGACGGAACGCTGACCTATTGGGGCGAGGGAGCGGAGCGGCTGCTCGGCACGCCGAGGAGCGAAGCGGTCGGGCGCAGTATCGACGCCTTCTGGCCAGCGGCGAGCGGTCGATGGCCACAAGCCGGCGCAAGCATCACTGTTCGGCTGGAAGACTGGTGCAAGCGTGCGGACGGTTCGGAGTTCCTCGCCGATATCACGGTCGCGCCCGTGTTCGACGGCCAGAAGCTCCGCGGCTACGGACTGATGATCGCCGACGTCACGGGGCGGCGCGCGGCCGAGCACATGCTGGCCGAGAGCGAGGCGCATATGCGCTCGGTGCTCGCGACTGTGCCGGACGCCATGGTCGTGATCGACGAGCGGGGGCTGATCCAGTCGTTCAGCGCCGCGGCCGAGCGCCTGTTCGGCTACGGGGAAACAGAGGTCCTCGGCCGCAACGTCAGCCTGCTGATGCCCGGCGACCACCGGGCGCGGCACGATCGCTACATCGGTCATTATCTCGAGACCGGCGAGCGACGGATCATCGGCATCGGCCGCATCGTCGTCGGGCAGCGCAAGGACGGCACCGAGTTCCCGATGGAGCTGTCGGTCGGGGAGGCTCACGGCGCCAACGGCAGGATCTTCACCGGCTTCATCCGCGACCTGTCGGACCAGCAACGCGCCGAGTTGCGGTTGAAGGAGTTGCAGGGCGAGCTGATCCATGTTTCACGGTTGAGCGCGATGGGGACCATGGCCTCGACACTCGCGCACGAGCTGAACCAGCCGCTGACCGCGATCGCCAATTACCTGGAGGCGGCGCGTGACCTGCTGGACGCGGAGGATGCGCCCAGAGAGCTTCTGGCCGAGGCGGTCGGCGAGTCCGCCAACGAGGCGCTCCGCGCCGGCCGCATCGTGCGGCGGCTGCGCGAGTTCGTAGCCCGCGGCGAGACCGAGCGTCGCATCGAGCCTGTACCGTCCCTCATTGAGGATGCGATCCGGCTCGGGCTTACCGGCGCGCGCGAGCGCGGCGTGCGCAGTTTCGTGTCGCTCGACCCGGCGGCCAGTCATGTGCTCGCAGACCGCGTCCAGATCCAGCAGGTGCTCGTCAATCTGCTCCGCAATGCGGTGGAGGCGCTGGGCAACGGCGAGGTCAGCGACATCACGACGTCCACGATCCGCGACGGCGCTCATGTGCGTATCGGGATCACGGACACAGGCCCGGGGTTGGATCCAGCAATCGCACCACGGCTCTTTCAGGCCTTCACGTCGAGCAAGCAGGACGGCATGGGCCTGGGCCTGTCCATCTGCCGGACCATCGTGGAGGCGCATGGCGGACGCATCTGGGCGGAGCCCGGCACGGACAAGGGCGCGGCCTTCTACTTTACGCTACCGGCTGCGTCGGAAGGGGACGAGGTATGAGCGAGCGCCGGCTCGTCCATGTTGTCGATGATGAGGATGCCGTCCGCCGCTCGGTCGGCTTTCTGCTCCGCACCTCGGGCTTCGACGTGCAGAGCCATGCCTCGGGCGTAGCCTTCCTCAAGGAGGTCAAAGCGGCGGAGCCTGGGTGCGTGCTGCTCGACGTCCGCATGCCCGAGATCGACGGGCTTGAGGTCCAGCAGCAGATGGCGCAGCGCGGCGTCGGCTGGCCGGTGGTGATCCTGACCGGACATGGCGACGTGCCTATCGCCGTTCAGGCGATGAAGGCGGGCGCTGTCGACTTTCTGGAAAAGCCGTTCGACAAGGCGTCGCTGCTGCGCGCACTCGCCGCCGGTTTCGCGATCTTCGACCGGCATGATGCGGCCGCTGCCTCGGCGCAGGAGGCTGCCACGCGCATCGCCGCGCTGACGCCCCGCGAGCAGGACGTTCTGCGCGGGCTTGCCGATGGTCTGCCGAATAAAACTATCGCCTTCGATCTCGGCATTTCGCCCAGGACGGTCGAGGTGCACCGGGCCAATCTCATGACCAAGCTCGGTGTTCACAGCTTGTCCGAGGCGCTTCGGCTTGCCTTCGCGGCCGGCCTCGGAGGGGAAGCTCGTACATCTACGTAGAGCGTTGTCGCCATAACGAGGGCAGGGTGGCTCGATGGAACAGAACCCCCGAGCGCTCGCCGTCATCGTTGAGGACGACCAGGCCGTCCGCCGATCGTTACAGCTGCTGCTGCACTGGCGCGGGTATGACGTGCGCGCCTACGGCACGGCGCAGGCGAGCGTTGCGGGCGACGACCTCGCCTCCGTAGGCCTGCTGGTGGCGGACTACCAGCTGCCTGATGGGGATGGGATCGGCGTTCTCCGGGCGCTGCAGCGACGTGGCTGGTGCGGACGAGCCGTTCTGGTCACCGGACACCCCAGCGCCGGGCTGAAGGATGCGGCGCTCGCGAGCGGTTTCAATGCTGTTCTCGAAAAGCCGCTCCGCCGACACGAACTGCTCGGCGCGCTCTCACGCTGAGCGATCGCCCACGCGGCACGGGGTGATTTCGCGGTAGACTGAGGGAAGATACGGATAGGCCACGACCCGGCTTCGGTCGATGGTCCATTCCATGTTGTCTATTGCCTTCCTTCTTATGCTCGCGTCCGTGCCGGAAGCGCCTGCGCTGACCGCCGGCACCGTGGCGCAAGCTGCGGCGCGGCTTCGACCGGGCCAGTATCTCTGGGCCCCGCAGGTTGCACCCAGCGGTCCCATGATCATGGTCGTGAACCTCAGGACGCAGCGAGCGACGGTGTACCGCAACGGCATACCGATCGGCATCACCACGGTGTCGTCCGGTCGGCCCGGGCACGAGACACCGCCGGGCGTCTATACAATCCTGCAGAAGGAAGCGGACCACCGCTCCAACTTGTACAACAACGCGCCCATGCCGTTCATGCAACGCCTGACCTGGGACGGCATCGCGCTGCACGGCGGCGCTCTTCCTGGCTATCCGGCCTCCCACGGCTGCATCCGCCTGCCGGAGGCGTTCGCGCGCTTGCTCTTCGCCGAAAGCCGACTGGGCATGATGGTGGTCGTCACGCGGCTTGATACGATGCCGGTGATGGCGGCTACGGAAGCGGCGCCGCTCCTGCCTGATCGGATCGAGCCTACCCTCTGGAAGGCGGAGAAGAGAGGTGCCGCTGCCCTTTCGGTCGTAGTGAGCACGACTGATCGTGAGGTGCGGGTCATTCGCGACGGAAAGGAGATTGGGGCGGCGCCCGTGACGTTGACGGGCAACGTCACAGGCCCGGTCGCTTACCAGCGGCAGGTCGACGGCCGTTGGCTGCGCCTCGACCTGCCAGGCTCGGGGAGGGCCGTCGTACCCGATCTCGGGCCGGACGTGATCGGGGTCGATCCCGACTTTAGCGCCCGCGTGCTGGATGCAGCGGGTCCGGGGACCACTGTGGTGGTTACTCCAGATCGCCTTCGGCCAGAGCTATCCCTTACGTCAACCTTGATGACGGGGAACGAGTAGACCCCGCAATCAGGCAAACGTGACCGATCGTGGCCGCTCTTGGACCTGAGTGCTCCTGCCAGCGTTGATCGTTGCGGAAAGGAGAATTGAGATGAAAGAGGTCCATGATGAGGCCTCGGCAGCAACCGCGAACAACGGCGTCGTCGACGTGAGCGGTCCGGACGCAGTCAATGTGAGCCTCAAGCCTGCCGCAGCGCTCAAGACAGCGGAGCGGATCAGCAGCGCGGCAGTTGAGGCGCTCCTGGAGCAGACGAGCCAGGCATCGAAGGAACGCCACTAACAAATCAGACTTTCAGGTGGCGAGGCGCTCTAGTGGCGCATGGAGGGACCAGACGAGGCCGGACGGTAGCTCCTGTATCCCGCATTGCCCACCGAGACGACGCGGCGTTGCCACGCTTAGCAATCGGTCGCTCCAAGCTGAAAGTGGTGCCCTCATCTGCGGTCCGTCGCGATCGGCCCATTGCAGCCATAAGTAAGACGCCTCGACATCGTTGGCGCTCCAGCTGATCTCGACGTAGCCATTCCTGCTGCTCAAGGCCCCGGTCCTGAATGAGTGAACGTGCAGCTCGTGAAGCGCCAGGCCAAGCGTCACCGCGGCGCCAGGACCGACCAGCACTGATGGACCAGTTACCTTGCAGCGCTTGTCACCGACAACGTTCATGAGGCGAGACACAAGGACCTGCAGATCCGTAGAATGCGATTGCGGCTGCAGGAGAAGATCGCCGATGCTGCTCAGCATCGCAGTCCGCGCGGCGAGATCCCGAGCCTTGTCGATCAAGGGTCGATCCTCGTCGAGAACTTGATTTGTTATCGCGGAGACGATCGCAAGGAGGTTGCGCAACTGGTGACGTGCGGTACTCGCGGAGACGTAATCAACGGATTGGGATAGGGCGACAGATGGCAAGCCCAAAGCCGGCGCCACTTGCGCAAGATCACCGCTGATCCGTACCTCGGAGCCGTCAACCAGCGACACAGTGGTCGTGGCCTCGACCCCCCGAACCTGCACGATAGCTTCAGGGTTGATCACGAGACGGGACCCGTCCGAAGCGACCAACTCACGAGAATGAGCATCAACCCTAAAAAGAGCTGAGCCGCTGGCACCGGCGCTCACGTCCTGTGTTAGCACTTGATCGCCGACACGATCGGCTTCGGCATGGTCCAGCGCTTCCGCCAGCTTGCAGGCAAACAGGCTTGATCCGTTTCCGTTATCGTCCAAAACATTCAGCGCTTGACGCGCCAGTGCAATTGACGTGAGTTCCGTCTCTCGATTGTTCATGCGGCTTAGCCCAGGACCACGCCAGCAGTGCGCTGTTCGCTCAAATTGGTGCTACCGCACAAGCATGTAGCGTGCAATCTGATGGGAACGGCGTCGCGATCTGTTCACTCATTGGCGCGCTCAGAGAAAACCTCATTTTACATAAGATATATTATCGAACAAAACAGGAACGTGGCTTGTGCCGGCTTGGCAACAGCGGCTTAACCAGCGGCCGAACTCTTAACTTGGCTCAATAGTCGAGGTTGCGTTTTTCCATCTGTGCGGCCGCGAGGTCCGCGACCGGACCAGCGCCTTCGGCCAGCTCGTAGATCGCTATCACAGCCCTGTCGTCGAGACGCTCGACCATTGCCTGGACCGCTGACCAGTTAGCCACGTCGAGCGCGACCGTCGTGCTTTCGTTACCGGACACGGCGATCGGCCGCATCAGCCATCTTCGACCAGCGATCGGCCGAATGCAGCATACGGTCCCTAGCATGGGGCAGAACGAGCTGCTGGGCCTCGGCAAGGTCGGCCGCTGCCCTCGCGCGGTAGTCGGCTGCGGTATCGGCCATGAAGTCCCCTCAGTTTAGGCCAGCGTTCTAAAACCCTGGCCCGTTTATCACTTGCCGTTCATCCGATCGCGGACCGCCTTCGCCGGCGCGAACGTCAGCTTGCGTGACGCCGCGATCGTGATCGCCTCGCCCGTCGACGGGTTGCGCCCCTGGCGCTCTGGGGTGTCCTTCAGCTTGAACTTGCCGAACCCGTTGAGGCTGACTTCCTCGCCGGTCGCGACAGCCGCGGTGATGTTCGCAAGGATCGCATCGATGACCTTCCTGGCGTCCGCCTTTGCGAGGCCATGGGTATTGGAGAGCTGTTCGGCCAGATCGGATGTCGTCGTCATGAACACGTCCCGGTGGTGAATGATTGGACCGGCCTTAGCCCGGTTCACGTCGCGCCGCCATCGGGAGTTGCCTCCTGCGCGCTCATCTCGCCCTCATAGGGGCGGACGAGCTTCAGGGCGTCTTCATAGCTGCCGTCGAGCCATGCCGTGAAATCGCGAGGGTGAAGGATCGCCGGCATTGCCTTGGGATGCCAGGGATCGACGGTGGGGTTGGGAGAGGTGGTGCAGAAGGCATAGGCATCGCCGCGCTCGGTCGGCCGCCACAGACCGGCGAAGAAGGCGATGGGCTGGTCGGGCAGCGAAAACCACATCTGGCGGGGTTTGCCGTCATCGCCCTTCCCGCCCTCGGGATGTGGTTCGGCGAAATGCGTGAACGGGACCAGGCAGCGGCGATCGGGACTGGCGATCGACGGCTTCCACATCGACGATGAGAGATTCCGCGCATTGGTGACGAACTTGTCCAGCTTGACCGCCGGGTCGCGCTTGCTCGCTCCCTTGGTCGGGAAGCCCCATTCCATCGCGATCGGCTCAAGCGGGCGGTTACGCTCCCCTGCCCGCCTGACGACCAAGCCATAGCGCGCGGTCTTCTTGCCGGTCGGGAAGATCTCGCGCGGCACCGGGTAGGTCTCGTCCTCGGGATACGGCGGCTCGAACCCGACCGACCGCATCACCGCGGCCTGTTTGGCGCTCAGGCGATATCGGTTGCAGATCGGTCCACTCCTTTAATCTGTTTGGCTCAGAAGAACTCCCGGCCACCACGATACTCGCGCCAGGCATTATCCCATTTCGTGCCGACGTCGCCACTCACCGGCCGCGCCCCGAGGTCGTACCCGGCCATCACGTCGTCGATATGCGGTGCCGGCGTCGGGGTGTTGAAAGGCGCGATCCTACGCGCCTTCAGGTGCCAAACATAGGCGAGCTCGTGATCGGTTACCGGCGGGGCCTTGCCCCACGCCACGTCCTGAAACTGGCGCTGCGCCGCGCTCCTCGGCCGGCGCTCGCGCAGACGCAGCGCATCGTAGAACAGCAGATGATCGCGCAGCAGCGCCTCGTAGCGTTCGACCGTGCGCGGGTTCGCGCCGCTCTGCTCCGTCATGCTTCACTCCGTCAGTGCGGGTGAAAATCCTCGTCAGACTCAATCCGATATGCTAGGCTTTGCAAGCCTAATTCTGACCAGCTCGGTCAGCTACGGATTAAGGAAGGAGCGGCCATGTTGAACCACGAAACTGGCCAAATGGACTGGGATCGGTATCCGATCGGTGGGTCCCCTCCCTCGCCTTCGTCCTATTACATCAATCCGCAGAACATGTATGATATGTCCACTCCTTACGGCCGAGAGCTGATGGATGAGGCTTATCCGTCAAACTCGGCTGTGGTTGAGGGTCACGGGAATTCGAAGTGGACCGCGATGGCAATTATTGCCGTAATCCTCATCGTTTTCTTTTTTCCTTTCCATTAGTTTCTCAACTGCCACCGCCTCGGATCGACCGGAGCGCCATCCCTCCATAATTCATAATGAAGGTGCGACCCGGTCGATTTCCCTGTGCTGCCAACGCGGCCAATCACAGCCCCGGCCTCGACCGTACTTCCTACCTGGAAGCCAGACCGGTCCTGCATATGGAAGTATTTGCTCTGTGAGCCGTCGCCGTGTTGCAGGACCACATAATTCCCGGCACCGTTGGCTTGGAAGTCGTTCCGAATGACCTGACCCGATGCAGGCGCGCGGATCTCCGTCCCGGCTGGCGCTGCAATATCCACCCCTCGGTGATGCCGTCCAGGCTCGCCCGTGACCGGATCGATCCGACCACCCATTCCCGAACTCAGCCGCCCCGAAATCGGCAGCATCGTTCGCTCACCGCGAGGGACTTCGTAAACATGGCTGGTGCCAGCACCTATGCCCAGATTGTCACGGACCCAGTTGCGCGCGCCCTCAACACCCGGAAGTGTCGTCGTGATCCACGCGTCATTGCGCTCTTGGACATGGTCAACTAGCTGACCCGCCGTCCCTCTCGCCTCGTCGACACCATTGCCGACCTCGAATGCGCCACGCGTGATGCGCGCTGACGCGTTCGGAATCGCGTCAGCGACGTTGCCGGCCAGGTCAAGGTCGCGCGAACTCTCGCGGATCGAAACATCTGGCCCTTGCGCCCTGACACCCGCTGCCCGCTGATTGCCCCATTGTTGTACCGCACCCGGCGTCGCCGATGCAGGGCCATGCAATTGCCCGGAAAGGCGCTCAGGCACGCTTACACCCAGTTCGTCGCGAACCAAAGCGACGCGGCGCTCCATGAACTCGCCCAGCAGGATATCGCGCACCTGTTCCTGTTGCGGCGTGCGCGGCATGACCATGCCCGGCGTCCACCCGAACTGCGACAGCGTGTCGTCGCCGAGAAGCCGCTCCTGGGCATACACGACAAACTCCTGGCTCTCGTTCCGGTTGAGGGACCAGCCCCGCGCCGAGGACTCCCTCACATCATTGCTGACCCGCTGGAACGTCTCTTCGGCTCGAGTTGCTTCCAACGACGCCGACCGCGACTCCCCGACGCTGACGCCGAGCTTCTGCGACAGCGACCGAACCTCGCTATCTCCGCTCGTGCTCGATTCACGCATGAATTCGTCGCGTGCTGCCCGGGCCTGCGTCGAATTCGTCTCCTTAGTAAGATAATCCGAGAGCTCAGAATACGCCTGTTCGCCCGAAATGCGTCTGTCCGTATTCTCGCTGGCGATTGATGCGATCTTGGCTGCCAAGCCTGCTTTTGTATCGACCTTCCACAACTTCGCCGCAATCGAAAGGCCTGCATCCGCACTTCCCGTCATTTGGGTCGCTCGTGCTATACTCTGACTGTCGGACTCACTAAGCCCAAAGCGACTGGTCAGCCCGGTGGAAAGGCTCCGAGATGCCTCCGTCATTCTGGTGATGCTGTTATTGAACCCCGACCCCGTCTCGGTCGAACTCCCCCGCCGATGCTCAGCGGCCGTCAACAGATCCGTCGCCGTCGTCGCTGTCGCGTTCCAGGATTGCGATGCCGCGCTGCGGAGCGACTGGGTGTGCGTCTGCCCGTCCGAGAGCGCGCGGCTCATGCTGCTGTCGAATCCGGCGGTCCGCGTCGGCGTGAACGCGAGGTTCGAGATGCCCTGGCGCGTATCGAACGCGTTGGTCCCGTCCGCGAAGCCGTATGTCACCCCGCCATCGGCATTGGTGAACGTGCCGACCGAATAGCCCGAATTGAACTTTGGCTGATCGTCGAACTTGTTCGCCTGGGTCATGCCAGACGTCAGGTTCTGGAACGAGGTGTTGCCATACGAATAGTTGCCGGTCGTGCGCTCGGTCGCCGCCTGCTCGGCCGCGCTGTGCGCCGGCTGCAGCATCGAGGTGGCGTGTCCCGCAATCGCCATCGCGCCGCGCGCCATGCCGCCGGCGATGAACGGCACGCTCATCATCAGGAAGCCCGCGAGCGTCGAGATCGATTCATTGACGCTCGCCATGCCGTCCGAGACCAGCAGCGTCGGCCCGATCGGCGCCGCCGCATGGTAGAGGCTCGCCGCCCTGCTCATCACGAACATGTGCAGGATGACGTAGAGCGGCCCCCAGGAGGCGAGGTAGAAGAACCCGGTCGCATAGCCCTTCAGCGTCTGCAGGCCGGTCCTGGGGAACAGGAACAGCGGGAAGAGCACCGGGAACATCGCGTAGAATACGACCGTCAGGACGATGCCGAGGAGCGGCACCCAGGTCATCGCCTGCGTCGCGATTGAGGTATAGGTGTTCTTGGCCTGCGCGTCCGCGCGCTGCGACGCATAGGCGTCCCACCCCGCATCGGAGAAGCTCTCGCGCGCGGCCAGGAACGCGTCGATCATCGAGATCTGCTTGAGGTACGAATAGGCATCGGTCGAGGTGCCGTGCATCTGTGCCGCGACCACCGGCAGGTCATCGCGGATGCGCTGGGCCGCGATCGTGTCGGCGATGCCGGGATAGGCGTTCCTGGCGAACGGGATCAGATCCTTGTCGTAGGCGGTCTGCCACTGGGCATCCATGCGCGAATAGGCTTCGTTGCACGGGATGATCGAGTTTTCGGTGGTGCCGGGGCCTGTCGAGGTGATCCACCGCTGGCTGCGCGCCGGCGACCCCGGCCCGATCGATTCCCACAGATTGCTGGTCTTGGTGAGATCGTCCATCGCCTTGAACCCGAGCAGCACGTCATAGAAGGTGCATTGCTTCAGGTGTTCGTCGAGGTTCGCGCGGAACACGCTGTCCGTGATCTGGAAGGTGCGCGCCTTGTCCATCAGCCGCGCGCCGTAGATCATGCCGTTGTTGGTCAGCGCGAGCGCGTTGGGCATGACGAACACGGTCTCGGCCGAGCGCGTCATCCAGTCGCCGACCTGGCTCGTGAACGAGGCCATCACGCCAAGGCCCAGCGGCACGTTGTCGACCACCGAGGGCGCGAGCGCGGGGTTAATCCGGTCGGTCACCTTCACCGTGACGGTCGGGACCATCAGCATCATGTAGATGAGCGTCGACTGGAGGAACCAGTTGAACCACGCCCGCCAGTCGAGCGAGAAGGCGACGACGAACAGCGAGTAGATGAAGCCCATCACCATCACGACCTGGAGCATCGAGCGGTAGCCCCCGCCCCCGGTCCATGCCGCGACCGCGTTGAAGACGTTGACGATATATTCGCCCCCGCCGATCGTGAAGACTTCGAGCCCGCCCATCGCCGTCGCTCCCTTGCCGCCGTGTTACCGCAAGCCCTGCGCGCTGAGGCCGCGTCCGAACCGGAGCGAAGCCGACAACTGCGGGCTCATGGTGTTCTTGAGGGTGGATTCCATGAACTGGGTGTATTGGATCACCCGGTAGGTATTGGAGATCTGCCCGGCCATCTTCTCGCTGCGCCGCGACAGCTCGGTCTTCACGCTGTCGACCTGGGCGCGCCACGCCTTGAACTCGTCGGTCGAGACGAACTTTGCGCCCGCCTGCGCCTGCGAGATCGTGTCCAGCATCCGGTCGAGCATCGACATCAACATGTCGATCGCGACCATCTCGGCGAGGGTCGCGCGATCGCCGCCCGACAGGCCCATGTGCGCCGCCTCGTTGACGACGAGGATCTTGTAGAGCGGGATCGAGGTCATCCCGAGCAGCGCGATCTCGTCACCCGACAGCGCGGCGTTGGAGCGGATCTTGCCCGACATGCTGTCCATCGCCTTGAGGACGCGCGTACGCAGCGCCTCGTTGGTCGAGATGCTTAGCTTGGTGGGCGTGGGCTTCAGACACCCCTTGTCGTCGGTCGTGTCGCACTGCCACACGTCGGTCGGCGCCGAGGCGGTGCCGTCGAGCAGCGCCTGATAGGTGTCCCAGCTGGCCGGCGCGATGAACTGGAACGCGCCCATGCTGTCTTTCGCCTTCGTCGCGTCATAAATGATCGTGCCGACCATCGTCATGAGGAACTCGGCATATTCCCGGGACGGTTTGGTTGCGCTCTTGGCGTTCAGTGCATACCAGGTGTAATTCTTCGACTGGACCAGCTCGGCGTCGTCGCCGGCACGCGCGATCGTATCCTCACGCTCGCCCTTGTTGGTGCAGCCGTGGCGCGCCGCGGCCGCGTCGGAGAAGAAGCCCTTCGCCCCGCCGACCTGCTGGCAGATCGTCGAGGACGCCCCGTCCATCGCCGGCCACAGCGAGCCGACCGCCTGCTGCGCCGCCTCGCAGGAGGACATGTTGAACGCGTTCAGCTGCTGCACGCGCTGGCTCATGTCCTTCATCACCCCGCCGATCTGCGCGGAGATGCTGTCGATCGCGAGCTGGAAGGCGAAGCCGATCGCGTTGTTGGCGGTCGCCTTGAGCATCGCCACGATCTCGTCGGCGTTGATGAACGAGAATGACCCCGCGAACAGGTCGATGCCACCGCAGCCGCCGCGCGCGCTGGGGAGCGCGACGCTGACCGGGTTGATCGACTTCTGCGGAAAGCGGCTCCACAGCGAACCACCCGAGTAATAGCCCGCCGACTGCCCCTGGAAGGCGGTCGGGCCGGTCACGTTCGCGGCCGCGCCCGACTTGTTGAAATAGCTGTTCATCTCGCCCTGGACGTCGGCCATCGCCGGCGTCGCGACGAGACCGCCAAGCGCGAGGATCATGCTGGCCTGCGCGAGAACCGCGGCGCAGAAGCGGACGATCGAGCGGACCATCAGAAGTCACTCCCGGGCTTGACGCTGGTCAGTGTGAAGATGCGGTTCATCACCTCGTCGGCCGCCATCACGCCGTAGCCGATCGGCATCGGCTGCTTGGTGACGGTGTCGAACAGGACGAGCGCGGGCACCTGCTGGCCGCGCATGCCCATCGCCTTGTATTGCCCGGTGTCGACCGTGTAGTTCGGGAAGGCACGGGTCGGCCCGCCATCGAGCGAGATCGCCATGACGGTCAGGCCGAAGCGATCCGAGACGCTGCGCATGATCGGCCCGAAGGTCTCGCACGCGGCGCAGGCCGACGAGTAGAAATAGAACACGCCGTACCGCTGGGAGATCTGCGACAACACGCGCTCGCGATCGGCGTTGCGCGTGTCGAGCCAGGTTCGCTTGCCCAGCTGGCTGACGGGGCGCTGGAGCGTGTAGTCGAGGTCGGGGTTCTGCCACACCGTGCGCTGCCACATGTCGGCGAACGACGAGGCGCGATCGAGCTGCTCGCGCTGGAAGGCGATATAGTGGCTGATGTTCTCGGGCGTCGGCTCGAGGATCGCCCGCGCCTTCAACTCCTCCAGCTGTTTCGAGATCGCCGCAAGCTGCTCGGCCGACGACCGCGCGGGCTGCGCCGACCGCTGCTCGGCGGGCTTGGCTTTGGGCTTGTCGCAGTAGAACCAGGTGCCGAGCCGCCGTTCGCGGCAGTAGAAGTCGTCGCCGGTCTGCGCCGCGACGCGGTCGGCCGATCCGAGATCGTCCGCGCTGCCATAGCTATCCTGACCGCCATCGCGGCCGTCGTCACCGGCATCGCGGGTGGACGACACCGAATCCGGCAGCGGCGTCAGCTCCTGCGCCGTCGCCGGCGTCAGCACGGGCGATGCGACCGAGAGGATGAGAGCGAGGGTCAGGGCCTTGCGCATGTCAGTCGTCCTTCTTCTTCTGCTTTTCGCGATCTTCCTGTTCGCGGCGGGTGAGGTAGGATTTGAGCGTTCCGAGGAGCGACGGCTCCTTGAGCGACACGAGCTGCGCCATGTCGTCGGCGAGGATGCGGAACAGGTTGCCGTACACCCCGATGATGAGGTTGCGGGCGTGCCGGCGCGGGTAGAGCGTCTCGCCCCGGCGCAGGATGAGGTTGGCGCGGATCAGCCGCGCGATCGTCGGTTCGAGATCGGCGACGCAGAGCTTCGTATCGAACCAGCTGTCGAGCGTCGGGATGAGGAACCCGGCCGGGTGCGGTCCGGCGCGCAGGAGTGCGATCAGCACCGCGAATTCCGCGACCGAAAGGTCGGGAAACGGACGATGGTCCGACAGATGCGTCACGCCGGTCATTGGTTCTTCTTCGCCTCGTAATAGGCCTTGATCCGCTCCTGGATCTGGCGTGAGGTTTCGATCTCGTCGGGCAGCTTCGCGGCGTCGACGAACTCGGCATAGACCTCGGTGAAATCCATCACCGACAGATCGAGGCGCGAGAATTCGTCGAGCGTGAACCCCTTGCAGGTTTCCTTCTTGGCGCTGCCCCACGGCTTGTTGATCTGCGGGCGACCCTGTTCCTGCAGGATGCGCGACAGCTTGCTCTCGAAGCAGCAATAGGCCGTCTTCTTGGAGGTGCAGATGCCCAGCACCTTGTCCGAGCAATATTCGCCCAGCTTGTGGCACATCCCCATCCGGTCCTGCACGTCGAGCAGCTTCTCGTCGTTCGAGCACATGAACATCGTCAGGAACGGCGTCGCGAGCGCGGCGATCGCCACCGGCCCGCCCGCGATCGCGGCCGCGCCGGCAGCGGTCGTGATGAGGCCCGAGGCCTTGCCCGCGCAGCAGTTGACCAGTCCGAACACCGGCTTGTGGCAGGTCTGCCGCTTGCCCGAGAACAGCGTCAGCGTATCGGGATCGAACTCGGCATTGGCCTGGCCCAGCGCGTGCAGCCCGACCACGGCGTCCTTGAACTCAGTCGACGCCTCGCGCTCGACCGGTTCGCATTCGCCGTCGATGCAATAGACGTCATCACCGCAGATATATTGCTTGGGACCGGTCGAAGGCGGCGTCGGGACCGGGCATTTGTAGACCTTCGTCGTGACCTGGCACGGACCGGACTGCGGATCGTCGAGGCACTCGTCACGCAGGAAGGTGCATTTCCCGCCGTTCTCCAGATCGCTGCAATCGGACGCCTGGGTGATGCGCTGACAGGTGAATGGCCGCGACCACGCCCAGCACGATGCCGTGACCGACACACCGTCGATGATCCGCGTCTCAGGCCCCTCGGTGCAGACCTCCGGGCCGGTCGCGGTGCAGGCGGTGTCGGACACCAGCGCCGGACAGCTTCCCTCATTGCGCGTCAGCGTGACCTCGCGCGTGCCTTCCTTCCTGAGATACACCGTGCCGGTCGCGTAATTCTGGTGGGCCGGGATCTCGGCCTGGGGTATTTCGGCCGAGCAGGAATAGAGCTGCGCGGTGGTGCGCATTGAGGACAGGCTCTTGCACCAGCGACGATAGTCTTCGACGTTGTCGCCGCCCGCCCCCAATTCGATCTGCGCATCGCAGATATGCGGCGTCCCCGCCTCGACCCGGCACAGGCCGGCGCTGACCTTGGCCTGCATGACGCTGTTGCGCGCGAACCCCTGGCCCTCGTTCTGGTCGCGCACGCCGTAGTAGAAGTACCTGAGCGTATCGACGATTACCGGGTCCATCCTGCCGGTGCAGGTCGCAGGCGTTTCCTCGAGCTTCGCGCCCTTGTTGCAGGTCGCCTCGTAATAATCGGTGGTGCCGTTGGGAGGCAGCGGCTTGCAGCTACCGTCGGCGCCGCCCACCGACTGACCGGCGAGATAGCTGTTCGGGTCCTTCTCGACGTCCTGCGCGCGCGTGAGATCGCCGGCAGGTACGGTCACGACCTTGCGGCCCGGATCGGTGACGAGCTGCCACGCCTCGTTCGCGCCAGCGGCCGACCCGCCGGCCGCGATCAGCGCATCGGGATCATCGGCATAGGCTTCGCCGGGCTGCGTGCCGCTGCTGAAGCCCGGGATGGTCGAGGGCAGATCGG
This sequence comes from Sphingomonas bacterium, assembly GCA_028823055.1. Lineage (GTDB taxonomy): Bacteria > Pseudomonadota > Alphaproteobacteria > Sphingomonadales > Sphingomonadaceae > Sphingomonas. Next base: position 14,096 of record JAPKCG010000006.1, on the reverse strand, counting down.
TAGAGGAGATGATGCCGCCCGAAGCCTGGCGTGCCGGGGTCGCCAGTGCCTTCGCCGCGGCGCGTGCCGCCGCCATGTCCCCTTTGGGATAGGTGTAGGTCGAACTGCTCGACTGCGCGCTCGGCTCGGCCGCGACAGCATTGCTCGACGCTGCGGGCTGAACCGTGCGGGCGGTGCTGGCGGTGGTCCGCGCGGGAGCCGCGCTCGGCTCGGCGACGCTGGTCACCGTCGTCCTGGCGACCGGCGCGGATGTGGGTGTGGGGGTCGGGGTGGGCTTGGGGGTCGTGTCGCTGAAGTAGGTGTAGTCGCCCAGGCCGTAGAAGTCGCCGACGCCCTGCTGGCCCTGCTGAGTGGACTGGGCCTGGGCGAGCGCCTGCGCTGCCAGGACCGGCGCGAGGAGACCGATCAGGAGGCGGCCCCCCCGCACGGCTCAGGGATTCCGGCCGAGATTGGCGAGGGCGGTCCGCGCGACCAGAGCGCCCGGTCCGTTCTCGCCCGCGAACGTCTCCAGCGCGTAGCGCACTGTGACGTTGCCTTCGATGCGGTCGAACGGAGGCGGCGTCGTCTTGCAGGTGAGGCCGTCGCACGGCGTGAAGTCGCTCGACGAGACCACCATCGTCGGGACCGCGGTAACGTCGAACGCGCGGAACAGGCGCGGGTCGATCCCGATCGAGGCGAACTGCTGGTCCTTCTCGACCACCTTGGAGAGCGCGGCGATGAACGCCTTGCCCGAATTGCCGGGGAAGCCCCGGAACACCACGACGCCGCCAGCGGCCGAGGTATCGGCGATGATCCGCTTCAGCGCCTGTTCGGGCATCGAGGTGGACACGAACACCATGAACTGCGGCGCGGTGCCTTGGGCCTCCTTGAGGTTGGCCGAGGCGGCCTGGATCATCTCGTCGAAGTCGACCGCGCCCGCCGGCCCCCTGGGCAGGTTCGCCTTGTCGATCGTGCGCATCTGTTCCAGCGCGACCGCCTGCACGGTCTGCGCATCCTTGCGGAACGCGTCGCCGCGGCGCTCGACCTCATTCACGAGCGCGGTCGCGTCCTGTTCGGACTTGGCCGATCGCGCGCGGATCGCGTCGAGATCGAGCCCCTCGACGGTCTGGGCGAGAACGGCGCAGCCGGTGCCGATCGAGGCGATGGCGAGCGCGGAAAGGAGGAACTTCTTCATGTCAGATCCTCACAGCATGCAGCAGTTGCGCTTGCGCCAGAGCAGGTAGCCGAAGTCCTCGCCCTTGACGGGGAAGGCCCGGCCCGCGTCGGGCGGGAGCGTCGTCGCGCCGATCGGCGAGCAGGCATATTTGCCGCTCACCGTGGGCGTCGGATTGGTCATCTGGATGCGGTATTGCGACTTCTTCAGGATCGGCATGACGTACTTGTTGCAGAGCGCCTTCGATCCCGCGGTGCCCCACGCCAGCCCCTGCCGGTGCATCTTGAACAGGAGCCGCTCGGCCGCGAGACGCGACGACTGGACCGGCGAATTGTGCGCCGCGATGTTGCCGTTCATCGGGAACATCGAGCCGTTGCAGCCCGAGCACCAGAACATCGGGTCGATCGGCAGCTTCGCGCTCGCCGCGACGCAGTCGGCCGCGCAGGCGGCGACCGCGATCGGATTGTTGAACAGTGCGACCTCGGGGTTGATGAGCGTGGTCAGCACGTCGTCGTTCCACAAGGGATCGATCTCGGTCATGTAGGCGACGTCGAACGACGCCTGTTCGAAACACAGGAAGTCGGTCAGGATCTCCATCCAGTAGAGCAAGGGATAGACGTAATAATGCGCCTGCCAGTTGGCGCTGGCCTGGGTCGCGCCGCCCTTGATGAGCGGGCCGGTATACTGCCCCTGCCCGATATCGAGCCCCGGATTGAGGCGAAGTCCGCCGAGATTCGGGAAGCACCACGGCTTGGTGGTCACATCGACGAGCCGCGCCGGTTCCCAGAAGCCGATCGAGATGCCGATGCGCGGGATCGGCGAACCGCACGCACAGACCGGCAGGCTTGGGTTCTTGGTATCGGGTCGGCTCCCCGGCCAGATGTGCGCGCCGCCCACCGACAGCGGGAACAGGCACGACCAGCAGACGTCGGTGATCGGGTTGACGAACTTGCCGGTGCAGTTGGCCGGGAGCGCGCTCGCCGGCGCCGGCAGCAGCGCGAACGCGGCGATCATGCCGAGCAGGGTGAGCAGGCGGCGGATCATGCGCCGGGCTCCTCGGAGAAAGCGATGACCAGGGGCACCATCCGGGCGCGGTCGCGTCCATCGAAGCTTATCGACTGATCGGCCAGCGCGCGCACCAGCGCACGGCGTTTGCCAACCGATATCGTCCGCCCGCTTTCGGCAAGGACGACATCGATTTCGTTTCCGATCGACGCGGCGGTCACCGGATCGGCACGGCCCCCGAGAAGCCTTCGTACGAGGGACTCGATCTCGCAATGCACGCGGGACAGGAACAGCAGCGCAGGGACGCTCGAGAGCAACGCCACGGTCGCGATCGATACGACCATCGACAAGGCGACGACGGGAAAGAACATCCAGGCCGGGAACAGCGCGAATATGGCGAGAACATATGTCCACCCGAAGCCGACTGCCGCGACACACAGAAGCGCGTAGCGCGCGATCAGGCTGATGCGCTCAGTCGTCATGCCCTGCCCTCCCCGTCCGGCTGCGCCGCGAGGCTTGCGTCAAGGAAAGCGTTATCGGCCCGGTTCTTGGCGATCACATACACCGGCACCAGCACGACCAGCGCCAGCACCAGTCCGGCAAGCGCGCCCCCTGCCCCGGCGCCGAGCACCGCGCGCAGCGGCTGCAACGCGCAGATGGCGATCGCCAGCCCGATCGCCGACCACAGGATCGCGAGCCGCATCGCCTTGAGGGCCGGCGTCTCGGGCGCGGCCATCGGCGTCCTGAGAATATCGAGCCACATCATGCGCCCGCTCCCGACATCTCGATCTCGCTGATCTTGAGCACCTGGCCCGCCGGTTCGACCACGGCGGGGACGCGCGCGATCCCGAAATGGCTGGTGAGCTTGCCCTGCTGGTCGAAGAAGAAGCGGCGCTTCTTCTCGCCCATGCGGTTGAACGGCGAGCCGGCGACGAAGATGATCTTGGCATTCTGCGCGGTCCACCGCTTCAGCGCCCAGTCGACCTGCGCATCGTCGCGGCCGTCGATGAACACGAGGTCGGTCTTCATCGCGACGAACGACAGCGGATTGACCCGCTGCCCGGCGCGCGCGACGAGCCGGCCCTTCTGGTCCTGGATGTCCTGATCGAGCACGATCGTCGGGTCGAACGTCCAGCTGCGGCTCTCGCGCACCGCGCCGATGCCGGCGACGGGGATCGGGTTGCGGACACGTTCCTCGGTTTTTTCACGCAGCGCCGTCTGCATGCGCTCGATGCCGCCATTGGCCTGCAGCGTCTTCAGCCGGGTATCGATCGTCGCCAGCAGATCCGGCTCGGCGATCGCCCAGGTCTGGCCCATCACGCCGTGATCCTTTGCGAGCGCGCCCTGCACGATCGGCCAGGACGACGAGGCGACCAGCGCCACGCCCAGGGTTCCGCCGAAAAGGCCCGCGCGCCGGATCACAGGATCGGCGTCCCGGTGCCGATGATCTGCTTCGCGCAGGCAAAGCCGATCTCGCCGTAGCGGCTGTCGAACCCGTCGGGGTGTGCGGTGCCGACATAATAGCAGCCCTCGGGAACGCGCCCGACCGGTCCCGGCGTCAGCACCTCGCCGAAGCGCGAGCGCGGCTTCATGTGCGCGACGCGGACGCCGTCGACATAGACCCATTTCCCGCGATGCTCGACCAGCGCCCCGGCCTCGCCGATCACGCGCTTGCCGAACGGTCCCGAATCCGGTCCGAAGTGGCGGCGCACCAGCTCGCCCTCGGGCGGCGCGAAGAACACATAGTCGCCCTTGGCGGGCACGCGGCCGCGCTGGATGAAGAACGCCCAGTTGGGGAGGCTCTCGCTCGCGTTTATCATGAAGGCGTGCGTCTCGCGCCACGCGGCGATCGAGTTGTAGCCGCCCCACACGATCCCGAGCAGCGCGACCGCGCTCCACTGGCGGACCCGCTTGACGATCAGCGCCTTGCGGGCCGCGCGGTCCCCGGCGACGTCAACCGCCGTGGGAGCCGCATGACCGACCCGCGCCAGCGCCTCAGTTGCCGCTGCCATCGACCCCTCCCGGCGCGGACTGGGTGACCGTCGCCTCGACCGGCGAGACCGGCGCAGGCCCGAACGGCGAAGCGGTCGGGACCGCCGCCCCTGGCGCGGCCGGCGCGACGTTCCCGGAGGCTTGGGGAAGCATCGCACCGACCGCGGGACCGGCCGGGGTGTTCGGCGCGGCCGCGGGGAGCGGCACGCGCGCGAAGACCGCGCGGCGGATCTGGTCGGTGATATCGGGGACGTTCTTCGAGAGGACCGCCTCGCCGACGAGGACGGTGGTGCCGCTCGCGCCGACCTTCTTCATCTCGTCGTCGAGCGCGGACATGAAGGCCTGGGTCTGCGCGGCCACCTGTTGGGGCTGGCCGTTACTGTGGCTCTGCGCCTGGACATATTCCGAGACGATGCCTTCGAGCCGGACGCTCGCCATCGGCACGGTCGCGGGCGGGGCAAGGAGATGCTTGGTCACCCACGCCCCCCAGAGCAGTACCGCGACCGCCAGCGCGACCGCGACATAGGCGATGACGGGCAGGCCCTGCGGCTTGCGGCGATCCACCTTGTCCGCGACCGGACGGCGCGGTGCCGCACCGGCAGCGTCATCACGGGGTGCCGGGGCCGGAGCGGACGGTTGCACCGCCGCGGACGCGACCTCGGGACGATCGAGAACATCAACCATGACGGGGGCCTTTCGTGGAAGTGATGATCGCGCCGAGCAGGCGCACGCGGGTCACGGCGACGATGCCGAACGCGACCAGCCACACGACGAACAGCTGGTCGCCGAACGCCGCGCGGCGTGCCTGGTCGGCCGCGACGAAGCGCGTGCCGAGGTTGGCGACCTGCGAGAAGAAGCCGAGCGCGGTGAAGTCGCCTAGCATCAGGAAGAACAGGATCGCGACGCCGAAGGTCGCGAGCAGCGTCATCGCCATCCAGCCCGACACCCGCAACAGGATGTAGCAGGCGTCGCCGATCGCGCGCGTGCCCGTGCGTTTCCAGTCGGTCGCGGTCGGCGTACGCCAGTCGCGCTCGTGCGTGAAGGCGTTCATTCCGCCGCCTCCACCCAGGGCTCGCCCGGAGGATTGTCGCGATATTCCTCGGGGAAGGCGACGCGTTCGATCGCCTCGTCCATCGAACAGCCGAGGTCGATCAGATGCTCGATATCGGCGAAGGTCTGCGGGCTGGAGGAATAGAGCGTCGCCGAATATTTATCGAGGACGAGCCGCCCGACCGCCATCGATTCCGGCCCCTTGATGAGGATGTCGGAATATTCCGCGCCGTTGCGCTTCAGCGAACGCAGCAGGCTTTCGGTGTAGGGGTCCATGTCGAAGCGGCCGTGCTTCTGGAAGTCCGAGATCGTGTCGGGCTTCTGCATCAGGATGACCGACCAGTCGGAGTTCTCCAGCGCCGCGAGGCTCCCTTCCGACTTGTAATAGTCGTTGAGGCTCTGCGTCGCGGTGATGAGCGAGGCGCCATATTTGCGGCAGGTTCGGCTGTAGGTCTCGACGAAATCGGCCATCGACCCACCGCGCAGCATCTGCCACGCCTCGTCGATCAGCAGCGCCTTGGGGATCTGGCGGTCCATGCGGCGCATGGTCTGCGACGACATGAACATGATCGCGGTCAGCACGACCGAGCGCAGTTCCTCGCGGCTCGACAGGTCCGAGAGTTCGAACACCGTTAGCGCGTTCGACATGTCCACCGACGCCTCACCGGTGAAGAAGCTGCCGTAGGTGCCCTTTCCCGAGAACGGGAACATCGCGATCGCGAGATCCGTCCCCTGCACAGAGCCGTCGGAGCCGAGCGCCTCGATCACGTCGTCGACGCACCCTCCCCTGCCCTTGGCCTCCCACACCTGGTTGACCGCACGATCGATCAGACCGCGCTCGGTGTCGTTGAGCTTGTCGATGTGACGGCCCATCTGCCCGATGATCGACTTGAGCATCGCCAGCGCGTCGACGAGATAATCCTCGTCCTGCGCCACCAGCGTCTCGTCGATCATCGAGAACGGATTGAGGCTGAACCCGTCGCGCAGGCGGAACTCGACGAAATTGCCGCCCAGGCTCTTGGCCATATGCTCGAACGAGCGGCCGTCATCGATCACGATGATCTTCGCGCCCACGCCGGCGAACGCCGCGCACAGCTCCTGCAGCGCCACCGACTTGCCCGAGCCGGACTTGCCGAACACCGCGACATTGTGGTTGCCCGCCTTGTTCTCGAACGGCGACCAGAAGAAAGGCTGGCCGCGCCGCCCGATGAACATCAGGTGCGGCAGATGCCCGCCGAGATACTCGCCCTGGATCGGCAGCATGTTCGCCGCGGTCGAGGTCAGCATCGTGCGCAGCCGCTTCATGCGCTTCAGGTCGCTGTCGAGCCCGTTGCCGAGCGTCATCGGCAGACACGACATGAACGCCATGATCTGGAGGAACCGCTCGTCGAGCAGGTCCCACCCGGCCGCCTTGTACATCGACTTGACGGTGCGCTCGTTAGCGTCCCCCTGCCCCTTCGGGCTGATGATGCCGACCGCATAATAGGCCTGCACCAGCTTCTTGCCGAGACGCAGCTCCTGGGTGACATGCTCCCATTCGCGGCTCTGGTCCTTCAGCTGCGGGAGCAGCCGCGCCGACTTCGAGTCCGCCAGGCTCGACGTACGCATGAACTTGTAACCGGCCTTAGACGAGGCGGCCTGTTCGTCCTGGTAGCACAGGCATAGCGACGTGAGAGTCGGGCACCCCGGGCGCAGCTTGTCGGAGAACATGTCGCCGATCAGCTTCTGCACGTCCCACGGCGCCCAGCGGTTCGGCAGGTTCCTGACCGAGAAGAAGCGATAGTCGAACGTGTCGGGCCGGATCTCCTGATACTGCGTCTCGCCCGACAGGTTCGTCACCGCGCGCAGCGGCTCGACCGATACCAGCAGGCGGTCGGCCTGGACGACGGTCTGGACGTCGCGCCGCACGCATTGGTCGGCGATCGGATCGAGTTCTGAATATTCCGAGACGTGGTCGGAGACGTCGAACGCCGGCGCGGTGATGTCGTCGATCAGCGCGATCAGATCGACCGGCTTCAGCCGGGTTGCCGGCATGTCGATCGACTGCAGCGTCGAGACGATGCTGTCGCGGACGCCGGTCAGCTCCTCCGGTGTCGCCTTCCCGCTACGGATCGAGACCGACAGGAAGATGCGATGGTTGCGGACGTGGAACGGTCCGTCCTTCGACATCGATACCCATGCGCCGTGACGCAGGAACGCCGACCGCCGCTCGGCGATCTTGCGATGGATGCCGCCCGCCTTGTAGCGCGGCAGCGCATATTGCGCGATCAGCGCGCCCACACGCGGGCTCTGGAATGCGAGCAGCTGGACCCGCGCGCTGGGCGGGACGCTCTCGGACAGCATCTGCGCGATGATCTCCCCGGTGCGCTCGTCCGCACCCATGAGCGGCGCGAGTTCCAGCGCGAACGCGATGCTGTCGGTCTGGTAGAACAGGTCGTGCCGCGCGTCGTAGCTGCGATACGGCAGCCACTGCGACAGCATCGGCGCGCCATGCGAGGGTGTTCCCTGGTCGGGTGCGCGCGTATCGCCGAGCAGGCGGGCTATGAAGCCGGTCTTCGCCATGACGATCAGTCCTCCACGCGCGGCGAGAAGGTCGCTGGGCGGTTACCCGGCGTGCTCGACGCGAGTTCGGGCGAAGCCGGCTTCTGCGTCGCGGCGATCGGCACACCCTTGCCAGCAGCCGCGTCGCGCGCCCTGGCCCGCGCGGCCGCGACCGCTGCCGCACTTGGTGCGCCGACCGCGCTCGCCGCACCTGCGGCCGCTGCCGGGGCGGCGACCTGCGCGACCTCGGCGGGCACCGGGGGAAGCGCGGCGATCGGCGCGCCGAGCTGCGAGAGGATCTCGGGGCTGACGTTGAGCGTCTGCGTCGCGGCAAGCGCCGAACCGTGGCCGTCGGTCGCCGCCAGCCACTGGCCGTTGTCGACCACCGCCTGCACGACCGCGGTCTCGTGGAAGCGCCCAGCCGCGTCGACATGCGAGGGGAACACGATCCGCAACACCTTCTGCGGCCCGACCCCCGCCGCCTGCGCCGGCACCGGCGTCGAGGCATAGGCGATCCGCTGCGTACCACCGCTGTTGCGCGCGGGTGCCTGGTACGGTCCTGCGGGATGATAGCCACTGTCGCCAGTGATCTCGGCCAGCGCCTTGTCATCGATGACGGTCGCCGGCGAGCAGCTGCCACCCTCGGGCGCGCCGCACGCGAACTTGCCCGAGATGTTGGTGCCCAGCGTCGTACAGCTGGCGAGCAGTCCCAGGCTCGCGGTCATCGCCAGCGCGGCGATACGCTTGGCGCGGGCGTGCGGGCGATAGTCGGAAACCGGGCAGGCCGGCAGGCGGATCACGGATCGGGTCACGACTTGGCTCCCTTCAACCATTCGACGAGCTGGGCCTTGGGCTTGAAGCCCTCGATCACCGCCCCGTCGGAGCGGACGATGACGGGCGTCCCGTTGATGCCGTGCGCCTTGGCGAACGCCTCGTTCTCATCGAGACCGCTGGTGTCGCACTTCGCGCCTGCCGGGACCGGGTTCTGCGCATAGGCCGCGCGGACCGCCGCATGACGATCGCGGGCGCACAGCACCTGCTCGGCGATCTCGCGGCTTCCCAGCACCGAGATCGGGCGCTCGATGACGCGCACGTTCATCGTCTCGAGCGCCTGACTGAGCGCGCGGCAGTAGCCGCAGTGGAAATCGGAGAAGACGGTGACCGTCTGCGTGCCCGAACCCCACACGATCGCACCCTTGCTCGACAGCCGCGTCACATCGAGCGTGCGGGCGACAGCGGGCTGGGTCGTGACGCGCGCACCCGCCCTCGCCGCGCCGGCCTCGGGCGCATCGGCCGTGGCATTGGCCTTTGCCGCGCCGCCCACCAGCATATCGGGATTGAGCGCGAGCAGCTTGGCGGCGGTCAGATCCTGCCGCGTCTCCATGTCATAGACGCGGCCGATGACGAGATAGCGCGCCGACTTGTCGACGTAGAACAAGTTCGCACCCGCCACGACCTCGCACAGCCCGTCGACCTTGGAGCAGTCGATCGCATCGACCTTGGTCTTGGGAAGCCGCTTCTGCAGCGCGACCTGGACCTGCGCGCCGATCGGCGCTTCGGCCGAGCCGGTCAGCAGCATCGCCGCCCCCGCCATCGCGCCGATCATGATAGTATTTGCCATGTGACCGCCTCCTTCCGGGCTCAGTTCTGGATGAAGACGCCTTCGAGGAAGACGATCTCGACATCGATGCCGGTCGGCATCTCGATGATGGGCTGGTACTGTTCGGCGCGCTCGATCAGGTATTTGGAAACTGTTCGACCGCTCTGGTCGGCGCCGCCGCCCAAAGCGCGCAAACCGACGTTGCCGATGCTCGGGGTGCGATTGATCCCTCCTTTGCCGTCTGTCTCGAAGGTTGCGAGTGGCTGGTTGAAGGCAGTGTTCAGCGCATTGCCTGCACCACCTACAAGCCCAGCAAAGAAAGCTTGCATCGCCAAGGAGCCCTCGCGACTGACGACACGGCCGCGCACGCCGGTCTTGCCGGCGAAGCTGATGAAGCCCTTCACGTCCGACACCGCGAACCGGCCATTGGCCTGCGGACAGGTCATCCGCTGCAGCTTCACATAGACCTTCTCGGAAGAGAGATCGCCGCGCGCCGCGCCGTTGATGACGCAGCCTTCGATCCGCGTCGTGAGCAGCTTGCCGTTCTGGTAGACCGAGCGCGCCGGGCCGGTGATGCGCAGGATCACCGGCAGCGGATCGGTCTGCGACTGCACCCCCGCCGAGGCGTCGACGCCGACGATGACCTTCGCCTTCGCGATCGAGTTGGGCGGCAGGTAATTGGGGCTGTCGGTGTAGCTGGTCGTGCCACCCGAGATCCGAGTCGCGGTGCCCGAGGGGCCGCCCTCGAACGACACCAGCTTGATCGAGCGCGACTGCGACACCGCAGCCGCTGCCGCCTCGCCCGCCGTCATCGGCGCGCCGGGAGTGCGGTAATTGGGCTGGCCGGGGCCATACATCTGCGTCGGAGCCGGCGCGGCCGGCGCGGCGTTACGCTGCGCGATCTGCTGGCGAAGCTGGTCGTTCTCCTGCTGATAGGCGCTCATGACCCGCTGGCCATCGCTCGCCATCGACTGCTTCTCGCCCTGGAGCGCGGCGATCTGCGCCTGCAACTGCTCCATCTGCGCGCGCTGGCCGTCGACGCCCTTCAGCTGATTGTTGATCGACTGCATCTGCGCTTCGGATGCGGCCTGCCATTCACGCTGCGACATGTTCCGGTTGACCATGTCGTCGGTGGTGATCTTCACCTCCTTCCCGTCGGTGCCGACCGGCTTCAGCTTGGCATCGTCGCCCATGACGTACCAGGAGCCCAGCACCAGCGCGACGGCGCCACCACAGCCGAGGTAGAGCAGCTGCTTCTTGCGGACGGCATCGTTGCCGGCCATCAGCTCGCTGTCCCCGCCCTCCTCCGGCTCGGTATCGAGCTGCTTGGCACGGTTACGCTGGAAGATGTCCTTGAGGCTCATGGCCGCACTCCGTTGGCGAGGCCCGAAGGCGTGACGATATAGGCGGTGGTGGCTTCACCGGGCTTGAGGTTGGGGTTGGCGACCGAGACCGCGATCGCGTTCGACGGTGCGATCGTTCCCTCGCCCAGCGCGACCGGAACCTTGCCCCGGTTCTCGATCCTGAGCGTGCGGCCTGCGAGGCTGGCGCCGCGATACTCGGCGACCATCTGGACCTTGAGCGAGCCAATCATCACCGGGTCGGTGACCGCGGGCCTGACCTCGAACCCTTCGAGCGGCGCGGACTGGAACATCGCCTGGACCAGCGTGGCGGACGCCTCCTGCGGCGATGCCGCGACGGCCGCGACCTGCGTTTCCGCGGCGCCACCGATATCCTTGTTCTCGACGAACACCTGCTGCGCGTCGTCGCCGGCGAGCCGGCACGAGAATTTGTACACATAACCCTTCGACGTCGTGCCGAAGAACGACACGTTCGGCCGCGAATAGGCTTCCGGGACCGACACATAGATGTCGCCCCGGGTCGGTTCATTGACCACGGTGAAATCGTCGGTATCGACCCCGGTGGTCAGCTTCGAGACGCTGGCGAAGCGATCGTCCTTGAGGCTGACGCGGGTCAGCCCCGACTTCGACATCGTGCAGGCGACCTCGCTGTTGTCCTTTGCCAGCACATGCTCGTCGGCGAAGGCCGGCGCGGCGAGGACCACGCCGCCCGCCACGATCATCCCCGCCCCGATCAGGCGCGATAGCGAACACAGGCGCGATGCGAAGGCGGTCCCGCCCCCGATCAGCCCGACTGCGACCCAGGCGGTCATGCGTCGTCTCCGATGGTTGCCGCGGCGTCCTTGTCGGCCTTGGTGACCATCCCGAAGCCCTTGAGCTGGAGGGTCAGGCCGCGATACGCCCAATAGAAGCGGAAGGTCTTCGGCTCGGCGGTGACCGACTTCGAGCCGACGACGGTGTGCAGCGTGCCGGTCACTTCCGAGGTCAGTTTCTCGGGATCGACCTTCATGCCGGCGAGCGTGAAATACTGGCTGATGCTCGATCCGCGCTGCTCGTTGAGGATCTTCATCAGGTCGCGCTTGAGCGAACCATGTGCTTCCGGCGTGGCGATCGCCAGGATCGAGTCCATCCAGTATTCGAGATTTTCGGGCGAGCGGTTGAGCGTCATCAGCGCGGTGTCGCGCGTGACCATCTCCAGATACTGCTCGCTGACCCCGCTCGACGAGAGCGTCAACGGGGAGCGGACGATCGGCTGCAGGACGATCTCCCGGTCACGGGTCGCGCCGACCAGGAACAGCAGCACCACGAGGCCCGCGAGGACCAGCGCGACGATGCCGAGCATGTTGCGCTGCTTGAGGACGCGCTGCGACTGCGCGAGACCGACAGAATAATCCATTTAGCCCACCATCACGCGAAGGTGGGAGGGCGGCGTCGCCTTCAGCCCGGTAAAACTCGACGGCAGGTGCCAGTAGGCCATGTGGAGAATCCACGACGTGGCCTTGCCGGCTTTGAGTTTCCGAAAACCCCACCAGCCGAGCAACGAGACCATCAGTCCGATCACGACGTGCTGCGACAGGATCCCCCAGATGAAGGGGATCGCCATCGCGAGGAACTCGTCCAGCGTCCAGAAGCCGATCAGCTCCGGGTCGTCGAGATGCGAAGGGATGGTGTACCGGTCCATAAGCTAAGCCGCCCTCCCAGCGGTTGATCCAGCCGACGCCTCAGATCGTCGCGGTGACGGTCGAGGTGACGATCGGGATACCCGTGCCCGCGCCGACACCGACGGCGACGGGAACGGCCACCTGGCCGAGGCTGAAGCGGCCCGACGCCAGCGCGACGATGCCGCCGGCCAGGCTCATGACGGTGATGATCTTGCCGCCCGAGCCCTCGAGGAAGTCCGTGAACTTCGTCAGCGCGGTATTGAACGTCGTATCGGCGCCGGCGAACGCCGCCGACGCGCCCAGGACCATCACCATCGCGATGATCGCCAGGCCGAGAAGGACGCCATTGATCTGGCCACCCTTCGGCATTGAAAGTGCAGACATGCTCTTTCCCCTTGAAAGACGAAGCACAAGCGCGTCGTCTCCCTAAGGATTTCGCAAGTATTGACCCTCGACAAGACGGAAAAAAATTACCGTATCAACTTTGACTGCGGGAAAGCCCGACTACGCATTTCCGCCAAAAACTGACGCGATGGGTCTCAGACAAACATAGGGCAGGTAATTTTTTTACCACCTGCGGAATTTTTTTACCGCCTTCGTTGCGAAACTGGAATGACCACCCCCGGTCGTGCGGCAATGATTGATTCGAGAAACTATCAATCCAGATGGTATGCGCTCGCCCGCACTCGGGTTATCCGTTCCCCATGTCGAATGTGATCTACGCCTTCCGGGTCAGCGATGAGCTGTTCCGTCTCACAACAGAAGCGATCAGAACCCGGTCGCTGGCAACGCGACGGTTTGAGACCGTTTCCTCTACCGCCCTGTATGGACTGGAGAAATTCTTGGATATGCCGGATTTCGAGCTGATGCTCGAACGCGCCGCGACGATCGAGGACAATGGTGAAAACCGGGTCGGTTTCCGCATTCAGATCGATCAGAAGGCGCTTTTCCAGGCCGCGCGGGACAGGGCCACTACCGACCCCACCACCCCTGCCACAGCGCGTTTCCTGCTCACCGTGTCGATGCTGTGCGTCTTCGATTGTGCGATTCGTCGAAGAGTTCCGACTAACGCTAAAAAAAATATTGACAGCCTCTCGGGCTATAACCGTATATAGCGCCCAGAAGGGGGGTCGTCATGACTGACCAGAGGAATGCAGCAAGCCGACAGACCGAGACAGACTTCTACTATCCGCTTATCATCGAGCAGTGGAATCGCCGTGGCGTAACCAATGTCGAAATGGCCCGGAGACTCGGGAAAAGCGTCAGTCTCATCGGAAAGGTAAAATCCGGTCGCGCCAGCTTTACGGCCGCGATGCAGATAAGGGTCATGGAGATCCTGGAGATCGACCGGCAACGTGCGTTTCTTGCCGCAGTCTGGATGAAGACGCCCCTCGCCTATTTCGATGACAACTTCGACAAGATCTACCTCGTCGCGTGCCGCTTCGTCGAAGCTTCCTGCCCCCAGTTACTGTCGCTCGCCGAGCAGGTGAAAGGCGATGGGCTTGCTCCCGAAGCGATCGAGCGGGTTTTGCAATCCATCCTGATGAACATGCTCAATTCGGTTCCCCCGCCCCGGACCGGAGCAAACTGAACCAATTCCGGTGGTGAACTCCGTTCCCATCAAACGAGCTTTGGAGAGTGACACCTGTTTCGCTTAGAGGGCGATATGGACTCTCAGTCGAAACCCGCGCGGTCGACCCTATCGATGCGCCGCAAAAAAGAACGCGAGGATG
>JAPKCG010000626.1 GCA_028823055.1 Sphingomonas bacterium | reverse complement strand
GGAAATTGCCCGCGACCTTTAGCCGCAGGCGCAGCGAAGCGGAAGCCGATCAATCCCGCGGGGCGTAGGTCTGCTCGTCGGTCGGGAAACGCCGCGTGCGGACCTCATCGGCATAGGTTTCGACCGCGGTCGTGATCCGCCCGGCCAGATCCTCGAACCGCTTCACGAATCGTGCGGTGCGGTCGAACAGGCCCAGCATGTCCTCCGCGACCAGCACCTGCCCGTCGCAATGGGCCGACGCCCCGATCCCGATCACGGGGATGTCGAGCGAATCGGTGATCTCGCGCGCGATCGTTTCGACGACACCCTCGACCACGACGGCAAACGCCCCCGCGTGTGCGACCGCCTTCGCATCGGCGTGGATGCGCGCCTCCTCCTCCTGACTCCGGCCGCGCGCGGCATAGCCGCCCAGCGCGTTCACCGCCTGCGGGGTCAGGCCGATATGCGCCATCACCGGGATGCCGCGCTGCGACAGGAACGCGATCGTCGGCGCCATCGCCTCGCCGCCCTCCAGCTTCACCGCCGCCGCGCCGGTTTCGGCGAGGATGCGGCTGGCGCTGGCGAACGCCTGTTCGGGCGATCCTTCGTAGCTGCCGAACGGCATGTCGACGACGACGACCGCGTGATAGCTGCCCCGCACCACCGCCGCGCCATGCGCGCACATCATGTCGAGCGTCACCGCCAGCGTCGAGGGCAGGCCGTAGATCACCTGCCCCAGCGAATCGCCGACCAGCAACAGGTCGCAATGCGGGTCGAGCAACTGCGCCATCCGCACCGTATAGGCGGTCAGCATCACCAGCGGCTGTTTGGTCGCGCCCTCGAACTTGCGCCGCTTGATCGCGGGAACGGTCAGGCGCTTCAGCGGCGCGGGCGTCGGGTTGGCGCGGCTGGTCGATGTATCGAGCGTGTAGGTCGTGGACATGACGCCCGTCCTACTCCGCTCGCGTCACCCGATCCACCCTCGCCGCGCGGCATGGCGTGCGAGCCACAGTTCGGATGCCGTGATCGCGACGATGAACAGCGGAAACCCGGCGGTGCCCGGCCCGCGATGCGCGATGATGTCGGTCGTCGCGAACAGCCAGCCGAACTGGACGATCACCGCAAGCAGCGACAGGATGAACAGCGGCAGCGCATGGGCGGC
This sequence comes from Sphingomonas bacterium, assembly GCA_028823055.1. Lineage (GTDB taxonomy): Bacteria > Pseudomonadota > Alphaproteobacteria > Sphingomonadales > Sphingomonadaceae > Sphingomonas. Next base: position 421 of record JAPKCG010000626.1, on the reverse strand, counting down.
ACGGACATACAGCGCGAGCGCCCCCAGAAAGCCCGCCGCCACCGCAACCGCATAGACCGGATTGTACCAGACCGGCAGCGACGCATAGAGCGCGCGCTGATACGCATCCGCCGGCCCCATCGCATCCGCGCCCAGCCGGAACTGCTGGAAACATGCAAAACACCCCGCCGCGCCCCACAGCAGCAGGACGATCACCGCGACCTTGAACCAGGTCGGGACGGGTCGTAGCTCGGCCATACGTAATTCCCCTGCAACGCCGTCCGAGTTTGACCCGGGCCGGGGCGGCGATCAACCTATAACGGCGGCGTAGCGCTCGGGATCGAAACCCACCACCACGGTCCCGCCCGTCTCCAGCACGGGGCGCTTGATCATCGACGGCTGCGCCAGCATCAGCGCAATCGCGCGATCGCGGTCGAGCCCC
>JAPKCG010000625.1 GCA_028823055.1 Sphingomonas bacterium | reverse complement strand
GTCAATCCCTGCGAATCGCTGATCACCGGACAGGCGGACGCCGCGGTCACCAGCGTACCCGTCGGCGTAGGCGTCGGGGTGGGCGTCGGTGCCGGATTATTGGTGATGATGTTGACGTTCCCGCCGACACCCGGCGACGCGATATCAGACGCGCCACAGCCCGTCAGTACGACCGCTGACGCGCTTGCCATCAAAATGTTACGCAGAATTTTCATCGTCGCCCCCTTGGCTGTCGACCCGATTGCGAGTCGTCATCGAATTCGTCGATCGGCAACCCCTGTTGCTGATCAGTTCGATGAGGCGGGTAGGCGACGATGATGATAGTTCTGTGACACGTCCGACATAATTCGGTCGCGGCTCATCATATAAATCGCGAAGATATCGGCGGTGTCATTAAACCGTAACTTAACGGCAGCGGTACTGACTTCGACTAGTCTTATTTCTGAAACATAGGGATCAATGTTTACTGCGGATATCGACGCCCCAGATGGACCATTCGCGCTCGCCAGGTTCCTTTGCGCTGGGATCGGCCGACCTGCGCATCATCACCGGCCCCTCCTGCTCGAGGACCCGCCCGGTATCGGCCAAGGTCGCCCGAACCTTAACCGCGACATTGACATATTGCCTACCGTCGGCGGCATGCACCTCGGTAGGCAGACCCACGACGGGTTCGTAGCGGGAAAAGCGGCTGTAGACCTTGCCAAGCGCTGCGGCGTCGCCGCCGACATCAGCCCCCTCATGCCCCCACAATTGCCGCGCCTTGGCGTAATCGCCCTGTTCAATCAGGTCGAAATAGCGAACCGCCAGCGCGCGGGCAGCCTGCGCGCTGGCGGATGTTGCAGGCTCGGCCCCACGCAATTGCGGATTGGCGGCAACAGCATTGGTTGCGGCCGATTCATTGGCCTCAGGCTGGCTAGGAGCACAGGCGGCGGAGGCCAAAGCAAGGATGAAAACAAGGCGGCGCATCACGGCGAACCCCAGATTATGATCGATCGCGGTCGCTTTAGGCGACGATCGGCCTCGGGCATAGCCGCTTCCCACGTTTGCCAAACAGGCGTTGCTAACGAACAGCGAGATGCATTTGTCCGACCACGCGCGATGGCGATGACCGGAAAAGATGGTGGGCGCGACAGGGATTGAACCTGTGACCCCACCCGTGTGAAGGGTGTGCTCTACCGCTGAGCTACGCGCCCGGAATCGCCGCCGTCGGCGCATTCGGAAGCGGGCCTCTACGCAAGCCCGCCGACGCTGTCCACCCCCGGCGCACCGGGGGTGGGAGCATTTTCATGATTAGTTGACCGCGTCCTTCAGGCCCTTGCCCGCCTTGAACTTCGGCTGGGTCGATGCCTTGATCGTCATCGGTTCGCCGGTCCGCGGGTTCCGGCCCGTCGACGCCTTGCGCTTCGACACCGAGAATGTACCGAACCCGACCAGGCGTACTTCATCGCCCTTCTTCAAGCTTGCCGAAATGGCATCGAAAACCGACTCGACCGCCTTCGCCGCATCATTCTTGGCGAGTCCCGAATGATCGGCGACCGTCGCGATCAATTCCTGCTTATTCCTCC
>JAPKCG010000624.1 GCA_028823055.1 Sphingomonas bacterium | reverse complement strand
TCTCGAACGGCGGCGTGTTCGGGTCGCTGATGTCGACCCCGATCATCAACCCGCCGCAGTCGGCGGTGCTTGGCCTCCACCGGATCGAGGACCGCGCGGTCGTCGTGAGCGGCCAGATCGTCGTGCGCCCGATGATGTACCTCGCGCTCAGCTACGACCACCGCCTGATCGACGGTCGCGAGGCGGTGACCTTCCTCGTCGCGCTCAAGAATGCGATCGAGGATCCGACGCGGATTCTGATCGACCTGTAAGCCACGCGCTCGACTGTTCCCAGGCGCGGGCCGGGGCCAGTCGGCGAGGGCGATGTAATCAGGCGCGGCGATCACCATCTTTCGCGCTGCAACTGGACCCCAGCCGTCGCCGGGGAACGGAGAGAAGAAAATGGCTGAATACGACTATGACGTTCTCGTGATCGGTGCGGGCCCCGGTGGCTATGTCGCCGCGATCCGTGCCGCACAGCTGGGGTTGAAGACCGCCTGCGCCGAATCGCGCGACACGCTGGGCGGCACCTGCCTCAACGTCGGGTGTATTCCGTCCAAGGCGCTGCTCCACGCGTCCGAACTTTATGAAGAGGCGAGCGCCGGTCACCTTACGAAATTCGGCGTCGAATTCACCGGCGTGACGCTCAACCTCGATCAGATGCACGCCGAAAAGGCGAAGGCGGTCAAGGAACTGACCGGCGGCGTCGAATTCCTGTTCAAGAAGAACAAGGTCACCTGGCTCAAAGGCCTCGCCGCGTTCAAGGATGCGCATTCGGTCGAGGTCGCGGGTGCCACCGTGACCGCGAAGAACATCGTCATCGCGACCGGCTCGTCGGTCACCCCGCTGCCCGGTGTCACCGTCGACCAGCAGGTCGTCGTCGACAGCACCGGCGCGCTCGCGCTGCCCAAGGTGCCCGACCATATGGTCGTCATCGGCGGCGGCGTCATCGGACTCGAACTCGGCAGCGTGTGGCGTCGCCTCGGCGCGAAGGTCACCGTCGTCGAATATATGGACCAGATCCTCCCTGGCTTCGACGGCGAAGTCCGCAAGGAATCGGCCAAGCTCTTCAAGAAACAGGGCATGGACCTGAAGCTCGGCGCAAAGGTCACCGGCGTTGCCGTCGATGGCGGCACCGCGACCGTCACGATCGAACCCGCCAAGGGCGGCGAGGCGGAAACGATCACCGCCGACGCGGTGCTGGTCGCGATCGGCCGCCGCGCCAATGTCGACGGCCTCAACCTCGCCGCGATCGGGCTCGAGCTCAACAGCCGCGGTCAGATCGACACCGACCACAGCTTCAAGACCAGCGTCGATGGCGTGTGGGCGATCGGCGACTGCATCCCCGGCCTGATGCTCGCGCACAAGGCGGAGGACGAAGGCGTCGCGGTCGCGGAAAACATCGCGGGCCAGACCGGCATCGTCAACGAGGACGTCATCCCCAGCGTCGTCTACACCATGCCCGAAATCGCGGGCGTCGGCGTCACCGAGGAAGCCGCACGCGAAAAGGCCGCCGCATCGGGGGGCGAGATCAAGGTCGGCAAGTTCCCGATGGTCGCCAACAGCCGCGCCAAGACGAACCGCGACA
>JAPKCG010000623.1 GCA_028823055.1 Sphingomonas bacterium | reverse complement strand
CACCGGCAAAGCATCATCCGGCGCTGGCCCGATCTCGCGGGGGTTGAGTTTGTTGGAACCTGGGGCGGAGTGCTTGGCTTCACGCGGAACGAGGGATCAGCGTTCGGAGCGGTCGGTGACGGCCTCTGGGCGCTCGCGGCCGCGGATACCGGGCCGATGACCAAGGGAGCGATTGGCGGCAAACTGCTGGCCGAATTGATCTGCGGCGTCGATAGCGAGCTGCTCCAGGTTATGCTCTCGCTACCCAAGGCTGGCCTGATTCCACCCGATCCGATCCTGCGGTTTATCGTCGATCGCAGGATCAACGATTACGCCGCCTCGGGGCCGGGCGAACGGTAGAAATCGATGTGCCGCGAGCCGGTGGAGCGGAGTGATGCCGATGCCCGATGACGACATAGCGCCAATTCTCTCGAACAAGCACCATGACCTGCCGTCGGCCTTCACACCCGAAAATCTGCTGCGCGAGGCGCGGCGTCAGAAATCCACCACGGGTGAGCCGGTACCCAATGTTTGTTTGCTGGACCCGGATGGCGACATCGTCCAGCGACTGATGACCGAGGGTCGGGCCCAACGCCACACCGGCTGGGCCTGCTATCACACCGATCTTTACGTCTTCGAGGAAGCGGGCCTGACCATGGGCGTGGTCGGCTGTGCCGTCGGCGCGTCCTTCGCCGTCCTGGTGGCCGAGGAATTGTTCGCCTCGGGGTGCGGGTTACTGATCAGCGTGACCTCGTCCGGACAGATCACACCGGTGCAAGCACCGCCCTATTTCATTCTGATCGACCGGGCGCTGCGCGACGAGGGCACGAGCTACCACTATCTAGCACCGGCACGGTACAGCGAGGCGCCCGAAGCGCTGATCGGGAGCTTGGACGGCGCTTTCGAGGATCTCGCGGTCTCGGTCACCCGGGGAGCGACCTGGACGACCGACGCGCCATTTCGCGAAACCCAGGAGGCGATCGACGCCATGCGTCGAGAGGGATTGCTCGCCGTCGAGATGGAAGCCGCCGCGCTCTATGCCTTCGCGCGGGCCCGGGACAAAGCCGTTGTCTGCTTCGCCCATGTCACCAACCAGATGGGCCAGATCGAGGGGGATTTCGAAAAAGGCGACGCCGACGGCACGACCGACGCCTTGAGCGTCGTGATCGGGACCGCGCGACGGTGTCTGGGGAACGCGGAAGCGACGTAGGCGGTGGCGCCCCCACGTTGTCCCCATGGCCTAGCGGAAGAGAAACTCCGGATAACCCTCCGCCGCCTGTTTGGCGATCATTCGGCGATATCGCACCGCGCCGCCGTTATAGCCAGCACGCGTGGGACTTGTCGGCCTTCGACATTGCGGTTCATGCTGGTTTGCCAGGACGGGATCTTGCTCATCAGCAAATTGGCTGAAGCCTCGTTAACCTTGTCGATCCAGGGGTCCACCGCCTCGTCCGCGAGTGCCAATACACAGAATTGTGGGCCTTCAACCCTAACGGGGCGCGCGCACGACGCCGTCGCCGCCATCGCCGACACTCTGGCCTTGGGGGGGGGGTAGGCCCTCGACCTGTGCCGCCAGTCTGAGTGATTA
>JAPKCG010000146.1 GCA_028823055.1 Sphingomonas bacterium | reverse complement strand
GTGAATCGTAAAATCGCAAATACGGCGATCGGCCGCGACGTTGGTGAGGCGCTTGGAGGCTACGACCTGCCGACCTTTAAGGCTCAGGTCATTCAGCGCGTCGTTTTTGCTGAGGCGGCAGCACAGGGCAGGGCGATCTACGAGATCGATGAGACCAGTGCGGCCACGAAGGAGATCGAGGCGGTACGTGACGAGCTTATGGGGTTGATGGCATGACGAAGAAAGTTTCCATCGGCGCGCGTCCGACGACCGTGAAGCCGGCGCCCGGCGAGGCGGATCAGTGGGTGGAAAGCCGCACGCCGGTAGCACCCGAGCCCGAGCCCAATGCGCCGAGCAAGCGCCTCACGATCGACATTCCTGCAGACCTGCATAGGCGGATCAAATCGCAGTGTGCTCTGCGAGGGACGAAGATCGCTGACGAGGTTAGAGAACTACTTTTACAGAAATACGGAAACGAGTAATTCTGCAAAAACGCAGGAGCGTAAAACCGTTTCGTCGTAAATCAGGCTTTACGCTTTTGCGTGACATGTTCACTCACCCACGATCGTTGCGACGGCCTCACTATGTTGATCCCTCTGCTCACGAATGGCGATCGAGACGCCTACGCTTTCTCAAAAAGAATGGGATATTGCGATCATGACAGGGCAGGGCGATCAGCGAAATAGTGACAGTCGCCAAAAACTGTTGCGGTTGATGATGAGTGCGCTGGATTTCCGTCACGCCCTGAGCGCCGCGACATTCCTTTTAGAAGATGTGGATTGGACAAAATCCTACCGGTCAGAGGAGTTGCGACGGTTCAAATGCTACGAAACAACGATGGTCGTTTCGTATGCTCGTCCATTCACTCAAGCCCGCGGGCATGGCGCTCCCTTTGGGTGGAAGTTAATCAAACCGGCGTTCCAGATTAATGAAGCTGAGGCCGCTTTGCATTCCCGGATGATGGATTCTCGCAATAGGCTTCATGCTCATTCGGACGGTGACACAACGCTCATTCGGCCGGAGATATGGCGCAGCGATCTCCCGAACGGATCAACCTTCGACTTCCCTGCTATCATGGGCGGCGAACAGCTTGTCTTTGCCGAAAACGACGTGGAGGCGATCCACGCCTTTCTGTGGAAGCTAAGGCATCACGTCGATAATGCTGTGCAATCCTATCCCGCTCCTCGTGATGGCATTCCGATTGTCGTCGCGGATATGTTGGGTGCTCGCACGGGGGACGGATAAATTTGCAGGGTCGAACAAGACGACTACCGTATGAAGATGGCCACCAGCCTTCCTAAGACGAACCGTGAGAAAGCGGACGTAATAATTAACGCATTGAACGAGATACGCGTCCGGTTGCGCGCCATTGATGCACTCCAGGCTACGGCACTACCTGACCTAATTACAAACGAAAGCTGCCATCTACAGCTTCGGCTATGTTGTGAATGTCTGACAATCACAGTCCTTGCCGTCCAGGCCGACTTTGCGACGAACAAAGTCTTTCGTGACGATTACAGCCCAGTCAGCATTTTCAGGGCTTTGATCAGGGCCTCGTCGGATCCGGCATACTTCTTTCGGTGCCGGAAGGGCGGGGAGGGCAGGGGGGGCGGCAGAGTCAAAACCGCCTAGTACGAGACATCAACGTCTGCTCGGTACTGGCGTTGTCAGTTCCCCGTACAGGACACGCGTGTACGCAGGTACTTGTATCTGTCATGGCGACCACGTACATGAAGAGGGCAGGGAGACCTGCAAAGCGACTTATTCCGGCCCCGTGTTGGATGAGCGCTGTGGCTACCCAGGGTCTCAAACCCTGGTTGCCGGCCACCAATCTCCCTGAGACTTTTCTGAGCCGCCCTTCGGGGCGGCTCTTTTCATATCATAGCAGGTCGATTGCGTACTTTTCGCGCAGTCCTTGAGCGTTCATCTCGCCGTCTACGATCCAGCGCCGCGCATACGCCACCACATCGGCGAGCTGAAGTAGCCGGGATGCTCCGGAGTCGAGGCGGACGACTCGGTTGACGCCTCTGAAGCGACCGTCATCCCTACGCGCTCGCTCCATCTCAGCATCGAAGTCGGGATGGTCGTTGTGCTGATTTACGTCGGTGATGACATCCACGTTGCCAACGCTGTCGCGTCAGTTCGGCAACGTTAGCTTCTCGCTTAGTCGCGGGACCGGTACGTGAAACCTCGATCGTCGTCGTAGCGCGACGCAACTCAAGCTTGGCAACACGCAGCTTGGCGGTCATGGCCTCAAGTTCCGCGTGCCGCTCTTCTTGGAGCGCCGTCGACTCGCGCAGCTGCATTTGTAGATCGAGTCGTACCGCAAGCGTGCGTGAATCCTCAGCACCGTGGACGTGCGGTTGATTACAGAGTTGACAATGATCGTCTGACTTTTTGTGCACCTTGGCGAAACAGGAAGGGCAGAAATCAAAATCTAGCCGCCCCAATGCAATAAAGGTCAGCGCGGCATCGTCGAAGTCACGCAAAGACTCACGAAGATGCTCCAGAAACGCATCGGCATCGGCAATTTCGAAGCTAAGCGTCTCGATGGCATCGCCTAAGTCGAGTACCCGGCGCCTGCTAGTTCGAAAAGCCTTGAGTGCCTCGGCTCGCGCGGTCTTCAACGCTTGTGTCGCGTCGTCATTGTCATTGTCGTCGCTGAGCGTGTCTATAGCGGCCAGCAAGCGGGTACGCTCGCGATCGGCGTTCGTGATCCCGGCCTCGATGTGTTCGACAAGGATCTGTTCGCCATAGCCCGATGCCACCGCCATCAGGTTGGTCAACGTGGTGGCGGCCTCCTTGTATTTCTTCTCGGTTTCGCGCAGCAGGATCTGCCGATCATACAGCTCGTATCCACCGATCCCAGCCAGCAGCTCGCCGATCGCTTGCCGGGTTTGCCAGGTGTCCCAGCCGTCGATACGAAAGATGCGCTGGATCGGCGTCAGCTGATCGACGTAAAGCTGCCGCAGGATCTGATGCATTGTCAGATTGCTGGCGCCATCGCTGATCGCCTCCGGCAAGCCGATCGCGCGAAAGAGGATCTGACTGAAGCTGTAGCCACGGTCCGGCCGGCTGTAGGGGTGGCATTGCCAGAGGTCCGGTCCGGCCTTCAGCGCCTCATTTATCGAGCCAAAGAAGATGTCCATCGGACGCGCTGGATCGCTCGAGACGTAGCGACGGGTGGTCAACACGCCCTGCGGGGTTGTGATCTGGAGCATGACGGCTTCAGCACGCGATGCGTAGGGCTTCCAGTCGCGAAGGTCGCCGCCCAGACCGAAGAAGATGAAATCGGCGAGCGTGGATTTGCCCGATCCGTTCGAGCCATGGATGATGTTGACGCCGTGATGGAAGCGCTCGTCATATAGGACGTTGCTGGCTTGGAAAACGAGCATGCGATCAACGATGAGCTGGCTTCTCATGCGACCGGCCCCCGGGCTGGAACACCGGCTCTTTTGAAGATGTTGTCAGGACCCGTGGCGGGGAGGGGGGCAATGTCGTCGATCAGGAAGGTCATGAGCGCGGCTTGCGCATCATTCTCGATACGGACGCGCTCGCTGAGGGAAAGTGGCATGTGGCGAGGGTCCAAAGCGGCATATCGATCACGCAGAGCATCGCGTTTGAGCAGGCTCCGCCCGGCCAGCTGCTTGAGCGCAGCGGACTGATACAAGTGTAGGTCTTGCCAGATCGACGCGGTGCCGGGCAGGCTGACGAAGAGATCTTTGGCGGCGGGGAGGCGCAACGCGCGCAGACGATCGCGGACGGCAGACGGCAGTCTCATCCGCCACGCCAGCGACGGATACATCAGCAGCATGTCGACTACCCTCAGCTGGTCGAGTGGCAATGCGTCGCCTTTCCACGTCAATAGGCGTATCATGCGAAAGGCGCAGTGGTACGGATCACGTGCGGCATGCCAGATACGAAGCTCGGTCATGCGTCCCAGCTCACGTGGCAATTGCCTGCGAGATAATACAGCGCGTTGTCGACAAGTGCGGAGGTGATTTCACTGCCCTGGCTGGAAAACTGCTGCACGCACGGATCAAGGACATTCGATTGAATAGCGTGGTCGACCTGCGACAGCGATGCGCCTTCGCTGATGGCGCGCCGGACGTGCCGGGCGAAGCGGCTTTCGACGTCGCCGAGTAGCTGCGTGTAGCGGGTGACGGCGGATGGCTGCGCGATATGACGACGCAGCGCCATTGCAAACCGCTCTTTGCGGCGGGTGGCGTCCTTGATTTGGTAGCTGCGGCCGGCGTCGTGCAATTTCTTATCGAGCGGGCGGCGGTCGTCCGGTGCCACAGTGGTGAAATAAGCGAAATCTTCGAGGATGTCCGAAGTCACGCCGGCCGGTGTCGCGATCGCGGTCGTGGGCGTGCAATCGACCGTAGGATACGTCGGAATCGTATGTGCCACGTCGGGGATCGTCGAGAGTTGCCGAGCAGCGGGGCGAGCGCTGGCATTAGTATCCGTCTCGGTGATCGCGTTGGATGTCGTGATCGCCAAACTGCGGCCGCGCGACGGCAGCGAACGAAGGAGCTCGCAGACCGACAGATAGACAGGTGCCTGATCTGACGTTGGCTTGCAGATGTCGATATGGTTGGCTTGGACGGCGATCGGCTCGGCACCGTGAACATTCGGATTTGCGGTGACGCGATCGACGATATGCACGCCGTGTGTCTTTTCTGTCTCGTAAAATGGCCGAACGATGATTTTTTCACGCACCGCATAATTCGAGAAGAAGTTGTTGAGGTCGAGAAGGTCGGGACCGCTATAGGCAAGCTGGCGGGATGCGGTGCTTTTGAATGGTCGCAGGATGACGTCGAACGCGCTTGCCAGTTGCGCGCCCTGATGGGGAGTTCCCAAGAACACCACTGCGCGTACCTTCTGCGCGAGGCCTAGGAAGCGGCTATCGGCAGAATCGGCGCATCGACGCAGCATCTGCTTGACGATCAGGCCTCCCAAGCTGTGCGTGACGAGGATGATATCGTCGGCTTGGCGCGGACGGCTGATCAGCCCGTCTGCAAGTGTCGTGGCGAGATCCTGTATTGAGGCGCCGCTGCCCAGCAGAATGCCGGCAAAGGCGCTCGAATCGTAGCCAGCAAGATAGACGTTGATATGGTCGAACTCATCAGCCAACCACTGTGGCCAGAAGGCACCGCCCGGTGCGCTCCAGGTGGTGTGCCGATCGCCGGACAAGCCGTGAACGAACACGATGTCGACCGACGGCGCCGAACCTGACTGCTGTAATCCGGTTGCCCATACCGGTGTAGGCCCCTCAGCTGCCAAAATAGCTCCCCAATTGCCCGCGGGCTTTGCCGTTGTGTCGAACCGCGTCAAGCAATGTGTGCAGCGGCAGTACCGCATGGCGATGCCGGATTGTCATCATCGAACAAGGACGACTTTGACCCCTGCCTCGCTCGCGATGTCGCGCCACGCCTTGTCGGCGGTGTATGTGGTCACGCCGAGGCGTTTCGCCAAAGCGAGGCAAAACCGATCGCCCAACGACAGCTCGGCGGATGCGGTCACCGATCGCAGGCCGCCAGCCTCCCACGCCAGCGCATCGTCGGCTGGCACTACTGTATAGGGGAGGGCACCCAGCATGGCCTGGATGTCTTCAAGCGGCGCGCCGAGATGGACGAAGTGGCTGATCACTTCGGCCTGATTGACCGCGCAGACCGACGCGTCCGCGATCACGCCGGCAACCTTGCTGGCGCCGCGCTCGCCTTTGAGCAGCGCAAGGATCGCCGAGGTATCGAGCACAACATTGGTCATTCGCCGCTCTCCGCGCGGCGCGTCGAAAGGAAGGCATCAACCGAAGCGTCGGGATGCTGGGCGTACCGTTTGGCAATGGCCTGCGCTTTTGCCACGGCCTGATCTACCGTACGCAGGATGACACCCTCGGGCGTTTCCTCAACGAGTACTGCGCCACCGCCCTCAAGCCCTAGCCGCTTCCGGATACCAATGGGAAGGCTCATGCGACCATTAGCAGTGATATTTACTTGTAGTGTCATCTGGCATCGCTTGTTATAAATGGCATTGTTCGTCTCTAGTACCACAAATCCGGTCATACGCGGAAGAGATCAATCTGCGCCGAGTTGTGCCTCCGTGCCATAATAGTTACTAGCGATAATCTGTATTCCCACTAGTTAGTCGAGCCGCTACCGCTCGATCATCGAAACGACGAAATCGGGCGGAAAATGCGAGTGGTGATGTCGAAGCAGAGTGACGCCATGCCGCTGCCGCAATGATCGATAACGGATCTTCCGGCGATGGCGCGGACGAGCAGCGTCTGGCGCTGATCGACGATCGCGCCGTGCAGCCGTGGCTGCCCGATCTCACCGTCGACGATCAATCCCGCGTCGACGACTTCATTACACGCGCCTCGGCCAATGCCACGCTGCGTGCCTATCGCTCCGACTGGAAGCTGTTCTGTGCCTGGTGCGAAACGCGCGGCTACCAGGCATTGCCGGCCAGCCCCCAGGTTACCGCCGCCTTTCTCACCGAACTCGCTACTACCGGCAGCAGTCATTCAAACGGACGATCGCTATCAAAGGCGTCGATCGGGCGACGGCTAGCGGCGATTGTCTTTGCGCACCGCGCCGCTGGCGTTGAACCGCCCACGACACAGGCTGGCGCTGCGGCGCTTGAGAAGGTGATGCGCGGTATCCGCAACACCAAACGCGGCGAGCGGCCCGCCAAGAAGCGGCCCGCCGACGGCGATGTGCTGCGCGACATGGTCCGCTCCATCACCGGCGTCAGCCTGCAGGATTATCGTGACCGGGCGTTGCTCAGTCTGGGCATGATGGGGGCCTTCCGGCGGTCCGAGCTGGTGGCGATCGACGTCGCGCATGTCAGCGAGGATCCGCGCGGGCTGATCATCCATATCCCGGTGTCCAAGGGTGACCAGGAGGGCAGGGGGGAGTCGGTCGCCATTCTCGATGGTCGGCGAATGGAACCGGTCCGCCATTACCGCGCCTGGCTCGAGGCCGCGGGGATCAGCAGCGGGCCGCTCTTTCGACGGCTGACCCCCCATGGTCGTTTGACCGTCCATGGCCTCACTTCGCAGACCGTGGCGCTGGTCGTCAAAGCACGCGCGGCTGCGGCGGGCTATGATCCCGCCCTCTTTGCCGGGCACAGTTTGCGAGCGGGCTTCCTGACCGAGGCCGGGCGACAGGGCGCCAACCTGTTCAAAATGAAGGAGCATAGCCGGCACAAGTCGCTTGAGATGCTCAGCGAATATGTGCGCGATCAGGAAGCATTTCGCGACCACGCCGCAGAGCGGTTTGCCTGAGCGTACTGTTACCCCATCACCGAGGGCGATACCATTGCGGATAGCGAGGCCTTGTCATGTCATTTAGCGGGCTACCTCATCGAGACGACTCAACCGCAATACATCCTCTTTATAGTATTAAAGCCGGCTCTTTGCTGCGTCGGCGACATGGAGGATCATAGTTACGGCCTCATTGGTTGCAATCGACGACGTGA
>JAPKCG010000145.1 GCA_028823055.1 Sphingomonas bacterium | reverse complement strand
CTTCACCAACTTCCTCACGCGGATGCAGAAGCGCCCGGAGAATTTCGCGCCGAACCTGTCGTCGCTGTGGCAAGCGATGGACAAGGGCGGATTGGCCGGAGTGCTGGGCGACGCGGGCGAAACCGTGCTGCGCTTCAACGGCTATCTGTTCAAGGATACCACCGCGATTGCGCTCAACGCCGACGAGATCGGGCTGCTGATCGAAGCTGCGACGCACAAGTGGAACCATGTCGAACCGGCGATCTTCGGCACGCTGCTCGAACGCGCGCTGGACGGGAAGGAGCGCGCGAAGCTTGGCGCGCATTATACCCCGCGCGCCTATGTCGAACGGCTGGTGATGCCGACGATCATGGAGCCGCTGCGCGCCGATTGGGCCGGGGTGCAGGCGGCCGCCGGTCAGTTGATCGAGGTGGGCAAGGCCGATGAAGCCCACGCCGTCATCGAGAAATTCCACGCACAACTGGCGCAGACCAAGGTGCTCGATCCCGCCTGCGGCACCGGCAATTTTCTCTATGTCGCGCTGGCCCGAATGAAGGAGCTGGAGGGCGAAGTGATCGGGCGGCTCGCCGAACTGGCCCCGGATGGCGAAAAGCAGACCGTGGCGGAACTGAGCGGCCACACCATCACGCCCGAAAACTTCCTCGGCATCGAGATCAACCCGCGCGCGGCGGCGATTGCGCAGCTCGTGTTGTGGATCGGCTATCTGCAATGGCATTTCCGCGTGAACGGCGAAGGCAAGGTGCCGCCCGAACCCGTGCTGCGCGATGTGAAGACCATCGAGAACCGCGATGCGCTGATCACCTGGGACAAGAAAGTGCTTGAGCGCGACGAGCAGGGGAGGCCGCTAACCCGATGGGATGGGGAGACGATGAAAGTTCATCCGGTGACGGGCAAAAAGGTGCCCGACGAGGATGCGCAGGTGGAGGTCGAGCGATACGTCACGCCTAAGGCAGCGAAATGGCCCAAGACCAATTTCATCGTCGGCAATCCGCCGTTCATTGGTGGTAAGGATGTGCGCGAACGACTGGGTGGCGGATATTTCGACGCGCTGTTCAAGACCACCGATGTTCCTGAAAGTGCGGATTTCGTCATGCACTGGTGGGACAAGGCGGCGCTGGCCGTGCGCAAGGACAAGACCCGCCGCTTCGGCTTCGTCACCACGAACAGCATCACACAAGTGTTCAGCCGCCGGGTGATCGCCAGGCACCTCGATGCGAAAGACCGCGTGAGCCTGCTATTCGCCATTCCCAATCATCCGTGGGTTGATGAAAAAGATGGGGCAGCGGTGCGGATCGCCATGACCGTTGCGGCAAAGGGCAAGGCCGAAGGGCGGGTGCTGGACGTCGCCGACGAAAGCGGTGCGCCCGATCTGCTGGTTTTCATCGAAAAAGCGGGCGCGATAAGCAGTGATTTGCGCACCGGCGCAGACGTGACTGCGACGGTTGCGCTTAAGGCGAACAGCGAACTCTGCTCCCCCGGAGTGAAACTGCACGGCGACGGCTTTATCGTCACCCCCGGACAGGCAGCGGCTTTAGGCTCCGCCAAGGAAGCCAGTCACATCCGCACCGGCGCAGCGGACGAAACGCAGGTGATGTTTGATTACCGCAACGGGCGCGATCTGGCTTCGCACCCGCGGGGCGTGAAAGTGATCGATCTTTATGGTCTGACCGAGGCCGAAGTGCGCGACCGGCACCCTGCGGTTTATCAGCATGTTGCAACCACCGTGAAGCCGCACCGCGAGCAGAATAACCGCGCCAGCTATCGCGATAATTGGTGGCTGTTCGGCGAACCCCGTTCAGAGCTGCGCCGCGCAATGGCGGGGGTGACCCGCTACATCGCCACCATCGAAACCGCCAAACACCGCGTTTTCCAGTTTCTGCCGATGTCGATCTTGCCGGATAATAAGCTGGCATGCATCGCCTTGGATGACGCCTATTTCCTTGGCGTGCTGTCTAGCCGCTTCCATGTGCCGTGGGCCATCGAAAGCGGTGGTCGATTGGGGATGGGCGACGATCCCGTCTATGTGAAATCTCGCTGCTTCGATCCATTCCCTTTCCCAGCGGATGTCTCCGAACCACTCAAAGCCAGCATCCGTGCCGAGGCGGAGGCGCTCGACGGCTTGCGCAAGCAAGTGCTGGCCGCGCATGACGACCTGACCCTGACCGGCCTCTACAATGTGCTGGAGGCGTTGAAAGCGGGTCGCGCGCTGACCGACAAGGAGCGTGATATTCACGATCGCGGGCTGGTGACGCTGATCCGCCAGCATCACGATGCCATCGATGCGCTGGTGGCGAAGGCCTATGGCTGGCCCGCTGACCTGAGCGATGAAGACATCCTCACCCGCCTCGTCGCGCTCAACAAGGCCCGCGCCGCCGAAGAGGCCAGGGGCGTGATCCGCTGGCTCCGCCCCGCGTTTCAGGCTCCCGGTGCCGAGGCTCCCAAGGTCAACGCCACGCTCGACCTTGGCGACGCCCCTGCGCCCGCGCCCGCTACCGTCCTTTCCTGGCCCAAGACGCTCGCCGAACAAGTCAGCGCCGTCGCAGCTATCCTTGCCGCCGCGCCCGCCGCCCAACACCCCCGCGACATCGCACGTGCCTTCGATGGCAAACGCGCCGCGAGCGTCACGCCCGTGCTGGATGCGCTGGCCGCCATCGGTCAGGCGCGGAAGCTGGCGGATGGGCGCTATGCGGCCTGAGCGCCAACCGGCCTCATTTCCGGGATTCGATTGCATAGCTTGAACAGCGGGTGGAGCAGCGCCATCCAGGTCCGCTCGCCCCCCTTAGGCATCGTGATGATCGTCAATGAACGCGATCATTGTCCGCGCCCAGCAGATTCACAAACCGGGCGACTTTTTTGAAAGCCGGGATTGATCTTGTCGGGCTGCGCACGAACCACGTCTTTCTGTCCAAATCGCTGACATCATGGTTGTGCGCAAACCGACGACGGGATTTCAATCGACCCGAGCGAACGCCGCCGCGGCAACAGGACGGCGAAGCGCGGCAGAAACAACCGGTGCGGGCAAGACTACTCGTTCGAGGGCTTTGGGAACGTCGTCCCCGCTGCCGAACATGGCCTCGATCGCCCGGACGCACAGCGTCACGTCATCGTCGGCGAGCCGATAGAAGACCTGCTTGGCTGCACGCCGCATCGTGACGAGATTGGCCCTTCGCAATTCGGCGAGTTGCTGGCTGAGCGCGGGTTGCACGATCCCCGTCGTTCGTTCGATGTCCCCGACGATCTGTTCGCCGTTCAACAGGTGGGAGAGGATCATCAGTCTTTGCGGCTGCGCATAGTTTTTCAGCCTGTCGGCAGCTGCGTTTGCCAGATCACGTGATTGGAAGATTGCAGTCATCGGTCGGCCCGGGTCTGGTGGAACCAGTCGGCAGGCGAGTTCTGACCGAGAGCAGGCGGAACCATGTCGCCCGGCGGAACCAGAACATCATCACCCGGTTGCCATCCCGCGGGCGTCAATACGCTGCCGTCGGACGATCGCTGCAAAGCCGCAAGCATACGGACCATTTCCTCGATCGAACGGCCCACGGTCATCGGATACCAGGTGACGCCTCGAATAATGCCGGTCGGATCGATGAAATAGGTCGCACGAACACTGGAAGCGTCGGTCGCGTCCTCATCGAGCATGCCATAGGCCCGACCGACCGCCATCGAAGGGTCCTCGATCACCGGAAACCGAACTTCGACGCCGAAGAGTTCGCGGATCGCCCGTAGCCACGCGACATGCGAATACAGGCTGTCGACCGACAGACCGAGCAGCGCACAATCCCTCGCCTCGAACTCCGGCATCGCCTTGGCCAAACCGACGAATTCGCTTGTGCAGACGGGCGTGAAATCCGCGGGATGGGAAAAAAAGACGACCCAGCGGCCACGATATTGATCGAGGCTGACATCTCCCTGCGTCGTGCGGGCGTGAAAATTCGGGGCGGCGTCACCGATCCGCAGTGGCCGGGGTCCACCAGCGCGAGACAATATTGCTTCATCTGTTTGCATCATCGCCATCCGATTGCCTCGCGTTCCCCGGACATACAACAAACATAGTTTATTACCGATATATTGTAAGTCTGAAAGTCCGGTGTATATGAGCGTCATGACCGACATGATTCTCGCCGCAGCCGTCTCTCAGGTGTCCGCCGCAAAAGGCTTGTCGAAACTCGTGGTTCGGAGCTTTTTCGACGAGACAACCAACACCGCGAGTTACGTCGCGCACGATCCGGCGACGCTGCGCGCAGCAATCATCGATAGCGTGCTCGACTTCGATGCCGCAGCGGGGCGCACCGGTACGGCTTTGGCGGATGCGATCATCGCCTATGTTCGGAGTGAGGGTCTTGCGATCGACTGGCTGCTCGAAACGCATGCCCATGCCGATCATCTGTCGGCGGCACCTTACCTTCAGAAAGCGCTGGGTGGCGCTCTTGCCATCGGCCGCGACATCCTGCGCGTGCAGGATGTCTTCGGAAAGATCTTCAACGCCGGCACCGACTTTGCCCGTGACGGATCCGACTTCGACCGTTTGTTCGATGACGGAGACCAGTTCGCGATCGGTACGATACCGGCGATTGCGCTCCACGTGCCGGGGCACACACCCGCAGACATCGCCTATGTCATCGGCGAGGCCGTATTCACGGGCGATACGCTATTCATGCCCGACTATGGCTCGGCGCGTGCCGACTTTCCGGGCGGCGATGCACGTGAACTCTATCGCTCGGTCCGGCGCTTGCTGAAACTGCCGGTCGAGACGCGGTTGTTCCTATGTCACGATTACAAGGCGGCGGGGCGGGACCGGTATGTATGGGAAACGACAGTCGGCACACAGCGCACCGGCAATGTCCATATTCATGATGGGGTCAGCGAAGATGAGTTCGTTGCGATGCGGACGGCTCGCGATGCAACCTTGTCGATGCCCAAGCTGATCCTGCCCTCGATCCAGGTGAACATGCGCGGCGGGCACCTCCCCGCGCCGGACGCGAACGGCACGCGCTACCTCCAGATCCCGCTGAACGTGCTCTGATGAACTGGGCAGGTGCCATGCCGCTCGCCGGTTTGATCGGCGGTCTGCTGATCGGGCTCGCCGGCGCGATCATGCTGCTGGGTCTTGGCCGGATTGCCGGGGTCAGCGGCCTCGTCGCGCGCGCCACGGGGATTGCACGAGGTGGGGCGCCGTGGCCGATTGCCAGCGCATTCATCATCGGCCTGCCGCTTGGTGCGTGGGTGGTAGCGCTGCTCGCCGGCCCGGTGACGACGCGTTTCCCGGTATCGGTCCCAGTCCTTGTTATCGGCGGACTGATCGCGGGCTTCGGCACACGCTTGGGCAGCGGTTGCACCAGCGGACACGGCGTCTGCGGACTGTCGCGGCTGTCGCTCCGGTCGATCGCGGCAACCGCCGGCTTCATGACTGCGGGCTTCGCGGCCGTGGCGGTCATGCGCATCTTGGGAGCATCGTGGTGATGCGTCGTGTAATCATCGCCTTGCTCGCCGGCCTCCTGTTCGGCGCAGGCCTTGCGCATTCGGGCATGTCAGACCCCAGTCGGGTCCATGCCTTTCTCGACATTTTCGGCGGGGCATGGGATCCGACGCTCGCCTTCGTCATGGGCGGCGCCATCGTCCCGATGGCGGTCGCCTGGCGGATCCGCAGGCGTCTTGACGCGCCGCTCGCCGAGACATCCTTCACATTGCCCGCGAAGACCGGAATCACGCTGTCTCTCATTGGCGGATCTGTCCTGTTCGGGATCGGGTGGGGCATCGCCGGGCTCTGCCCGGGGCCGGCTATCGCCGATCTCGCCATCGCCCCTGTTCCCGCAGCTATCTTCGTCGCCGCAATGCTTGGCGGAATGATCCTGCATCGCCTGCTGCCTGCTCATCCGGCAGAGCAACCTCCCCTTGAGACTTCCCATGTCTGAAACCCTTCCGGTCCGCCGAGCGCGACCTATCCTCCTATCGCTTGAAGGACGATCATCATGACCATCAAATCCTTGACACCCTTCCTGTCGGTTTCGCCGCAGCTGACCGAAGCAGATGTCGCCCGGGCAGCGCGGGATGGTTTTCGAGCGATCGTCGACAACAGACCAGATAACGAAGATCCGGGTCAGCTTTCCGCGGCAGCTATGGAGCGGGTCGCCGCAAGCCACGGCATGGCGTTTGCCCATGTTCCGGTCGTTTCAGGCAAGATCGGCGATGCCGATGCCGCCCGCATGGCGGATGTATTGGCCCTTCTTGATGGTCCGGTCCTCGCCTATTGCCGCACCGGCATGCGTTCGACGCCGCTCTGGGCGCTTTCGCACGCCGGTTCGATGCCCGTCGATACGATCCTCAAGACCGCGAGCGACGCTGGCTATGACCTGAAAGATCTCCGTCCTCGGCTGCAGGCTGCTGGGAAAGTGGAAGGGTCTCGTCCTGCCCGCGCCGACATCGTGATCGTCGGCGGCGGGTCGGCGGGTTTGGCAACGGCGGCATCTCTTCTCGATCGCGATCGCAATCTTGATGTCGTCGTGATCGAACCGCGCGCGGATCACGACTATCAGCCCGGCTGGACGATGGTCGGCGGGGGCGTATTCGATGCAAAGGACACGCGGCGCCCTGAAGCATCGGTCGTGCCCGCGGGCGTGCGCTGGGTCAGAAGCGCCGTTGCCAGTTTTCAGCCGCAACGGGACTCGGTGACCCTCGAAGACGGATCGACCGTCGGATACCGCGCCCTTGTGGTCGCGCCCGGCATCGCGATTGATTGGGCCGCGATCGATGGCCTGACCGAGACGCTCGGACGCAACGGCGTGACCTCCAATTACAGCTACGAAACGGCCCCCTATACGTGGGAGTTGGTGCAGGCGCTGCGAGGCGGAACCGCGCTGTTCACCCAACCGCCGATGCCCATCAAATGCGCGGGCGCGCCGCAGAAGGCGATGTATCTGTCGTGTGACCATTGGCAACGCCAGGGTGTCCTGAACGACATCGACGTCGAATTTCACAATGCGGGCGCGGTCCTGTTCGGGGTCAAAGAATATGTCCCGCCTCTGATGAAATATGTCGACCGATACGGCATCGACCTCCAATTTGAGTCGACCCTGATTGCCATCGACGGTGCCGATCGCACAGCTACCTTCAGGGAGAAGGCGGGCGAGGTCACGAAGTCGTTCGACATGATCCATGTCACGCCGCCGCAACGCGCGCCGGCCTTCATCGCGCAAAGTTCGCTCGCCAACGAGGGCGGCTATGTCGATGTCGATCAGGCGACGTTGCAGCATGTCCGTTACGCTAATGTCTTCGGACTGGGGGACGGCTGCTCAACACCCAACGCCAAGACGATGGCAGCCGCCCGCAAGCAGGCGCCGATCGTCGCGGAAAACCTGCTGTCGGTCCTTGCGGGCAAGACGCCACTGGCGATCTACGACGGTTATGGTTCCTGTCCGCTAACCGTCGAGCGCGGCAAGATCCTGCTCACCGGCTGTTCGCTCCTTGTGATCGACGAGG
>JAPKCG010000622.1 GCA_028823055.1 Sphingomonas bacterium | reverse complement strand
CCAGGTTCGACTGTTCGTTGAGCTGTGCCGCGCCGCCGATGTGGAACGTCCGCATCGTCAGCTGCGTACCCGGCTCGCCGATCGACTGCGCCGCGATGACGCCGACCGCCTCACCGATGTTCACGGGCGTCCCGCGGGCAAGGTCGCGACCATAGCATTTGCCACAGACGCCGATCTTCGATTCGCACACCAGCGGCGAGCGGATCTTCATCCCCTGCAGGCCGATGCCCTCGATCTGCGTGATCATCGCCTCGTCGAGCAGGGTGCCCGTCGGGATCATGACCTCACCGGTCTTGGGATCGACGATGTCTTCCGCGGTCGTGCGACCCAGAATACGTTCGCCGAGCGACGCGATCACGCTGCCGCCCTGAACGATCGCCTTCATTTCCAGCGCGCGTTCCGTGCCGCAATCATTCTCGACGATCGTGCAATCCTGGCTGACGTCGACCAGACGCCTGGTCAGGTAGCCCGAATTCGCGGTCTTGAGCGCGGTATCGGCAAGGCCCTTGCGCGCACCGTGGGTCGAGTTGAAATATTCAAGGACGGTCAGGCCTTCCTTGAAGTTCGAGATGATCGGCGTTTCGATGATCTCGCCCGACGGCTTGGCCATCAGCCCGCGCATACCCGCCAGCTGCTTGATCTGCGCCTGCGAACCACGCGCACCGGAGTGGGCCATCATGTAGATCGAGTTGATGTCCCGCTCGCGACCCTTCATCGGGCCGTCCTCATAGTGACGAACCGCGCGGATCTCATCCATCATCGAATTCGCGACCTGGTCGCCGCAACGGCTCCAGGCGTCGATGACCTTGTTATACTTTTCCTGCTGCGTGATCAGGCCGTCCTGATATTGCTGCTCGAAATCCTTCACCTGATCGCGGGCTTCGTCGACCAGCTTGTCCTTGTTCGGCGCGACGAGCATGTCGTCCTTGCCGAACGAGATACCCGCGCGGAAGGCGTGCCGGAAACCAAGGCTCATGATCGCATCGGCGAACAGCACGGTCTCCTTCTGGCCGGTGTGACGATAGACCTCGTCGATCACGTCGCCGACGTCCTTCTTGGTCAGCAGGCGGTTGACGGTGTCGAACGGCACCTTGTGGCTCTTCGGCAGGCATTCGCCCAGCAGCATCCGGCCCGGCGTCGTCTCGTACCGCTTGAGATAGGAATTACCCTGCTCGTCGGTCTGCGGCACGCGGCTGATGATCTTGCTGTGCAGGGTCACGGCCTTGGCGAACAGCGCCTGATGCACTTCCTGCATGTCAGCGAGCAGCATGCCTTCGCCCGGCTCGCCTTCGCGCTCCATCGACAGATAATAGATGCCCAGCACCATGTCCTGCGACGGCACGATGATCGGCTTGCCGTTTGCGGGCGACAGGATGTTGTTGGTCGACATCATCAGGACGCGCGCTTCCAACTGCGCTTCGAGCGACAGCGGAACGTGGACGGCCATCTGATCGCCATCGAAGTCGGCGTTGAAGGCCGAGCAAACGAGCGGATGAAGCTGGATCGCCTTGCCCTCGATCAGCACGGGCTCGAACGCCTGGATGCCCAGACGGTGAAGCGTCGGCGCACGGTTCAGCATGA
>JAPKCG010000621.1 GCA_028823055.1 Sphingomonas bacterium | reverse complement strand
CCGCCGCCTCCAGTTCAGCGAACGTCCACTGGCCCCGACCATCGACGAGCGCGATCGCATCGGGCTCGCCACGGGCGACATGATCGATCGGACGCGGAATGGGGTCGAGCGGCACCATAGCTCTCCATAGCGTGCATATTGCCGAATTCACCCCCGCGCTTTAGTGGCGCTGCGAACAGGACACCGACAGGGCAGGCAAAGTTGATCCCCGAAGGAAAAGACAAGATAGAGGAAACCGTGCGCGCGACGCTCGCCGATGTCCTCGGTATCTCCGCCGATCGCGCCGCCGCGTTTACCGCGACGACGCCGCTGTTCGGCGCGCTGCCCGAACTCGATTCGATGGCGGTCGCCGGCGTGCTGACCGAACTCGAAGATCGCCTCGGGATCGTGATCGAGGATGATGAGGTCGATGGGGAGTTGCTCGAAAGCTTCGGCGCGCTCGTCGAATTCGCCGCGCGCAAGGCACTGCTGTAACATCGTCCGCCATGACCGGCGGTCCGATACTCGATTCGTATGAATGGCCCGGCGGCCACGAACCGCTGCTTCGCTTCGGCGACGGCACGCCGCGCGTCGTGCTCGCGCTGCCGCTGTTCGAAGAGTTCAACCGGACCCGTGCCATCGGCGTTACCTTGTTGCGTTCGCTTGCCGCCCGCGGGGTGTCGGGATTGTTGCCCGACTTTCCGGGAACGGGCGAAAGCATCGTCCCCACGGCGGCGGCAACGCTCGAATCGATGCGCGTCGCTTATGGCGCTGTCATCGCTGCTTACGGACCACTAATCGCAATCGGTATGAGAAGTGGCGCGCTGATCGACCTCAATGCCGCCGTCACCGAGCGCTGGCATTTCGCACCTCAGTCGGGCGAGGAACTGCTTCGCGAAATCAATAGGCAGTCGGCTGCCGACGGCACCATAGCTGGCAATATCGTCTCACCATCCCTGCGTGAAGAAATCGCGGCGGCGACGCTGAACCGGCGCGCGCGCGTCGTCAGGCTGTCGACCGATCCCCGCCCCGCCCATCTGACGATCGACGGCGCACCGCCGTGGCGGCGCGTCGAGCCCGATAACGATCCTGCGCTTGTCGCTCGCCTGGCCGACGACATCGCCGACTGGATCGCGCGATGCGACGGCTGATCGCGTATCATTGCGCAGGCGAGCGCCTGATCGCAACGCTCGACGAGGCGGCGGGCGACGCCGGGCTGTTGATCGTGTCTGGCGGTAACGAAGTTCGTGCAGGCGCACATCGCGGCATGGCGATGCTTGCCGCCGACATCGCCGCGGCAGGACACCCGGTCTTTCGCTACGATCGCCGCGGCGTCGGCGATTCGGGTGGCAGCAATCTTGGGTTCCTGTGCGCAGCGCCGGACCTTGCCAGCGCGGTCGCCGAATTTCGCGCGGTAGCGCCCCAGGTCAGCCGCATAATCGGCTTCGGCAATTGCGATGCCGCGACGACACTGGCGCTGTTCGGGCGCAATAGCGGTATCGACCGCCTGCTCCTCGCCAATCCGTGGACGATTGACGCCGCCGACGCCGTTGACGACGACCTGCCCCCCGTCGCCGCGATCCGCGCGCATTATGCCGACCGGT
>JAPKCG010000620.1 GCA_028823055.1 Sphingomonas bacterium | reverse complement strand
TCGAACGCCGGATGGCCGGCGCGACCGAGGCGCTGAAGGGCGATCTGTCGGGTCTGCGCACGGGGCGTGCCTCGACTGCGCTGCTCGATCCGGTGACGGTGGAGGTCTATGGCAGCCACATGCCGCTCAACCAGGTCGCAACCGTCTCCGCCCCCGAACCGCGGATGCTGTCGGTCCAGGTTTGGGATAAATCGAACATTGGTCCCGTGGAAAAGGCGATCCGGTCGGCGGGACTGGGGCTCAATCCGATCAACGATGGCAATACGCTGCGTCTGCCGATCCCCGATCTGACCGAGGAACGGCGCAAGGAACTCGCGAAGCTTGCTGGCCAATATGCCGAAAAGGCACGTATCGCGGCGCGGAACGTCCGCCGCGACGGAATGGACAGTCTGAAAACCGACGAGAAAAAGGGTGTATTCGGCGAAGACGAACGCAAACGTCACGAAACCGAGGTTCAGAAGCTTACCGATGCGACGATCGCCGATATCGATGCGGCGGCGACAGCGAAGGAAAAGGAAATTCTTAGCCAGTGAGCCCGCCCGTCGCATCGGCGGCCGCGGTGGCGCCTGGGATCGGCGACGGGACGCTGCCGCGCCACGTCGCGATCATCATGGATGGTAACGGTCGCTGGGCGAAGCGTCGTCACTTGCCGCGCGTGGCGGGGCACAAGGCCGGCGTCGATGCGGTGCGAAACGTCACGCGCGCGGCGCGGGCGCTTGGGATCGAGGCGCTGACTCTCTACGCATTTTCGAGCGAGAATTGGCGCCGCCCCGAAGAAGAGGTCAGCGACCTGATGGGCCTGCTGCGCCTTTTCATCCGCAGCGACCTTGCCGAGTTGGTCAGGGAAAATGTTCAGCTTCGCGTGATCGGCGATTATCGTCGATTTTCGAACGACATCGTCACGCTTGTCGATGACGCGATTGCGAAGACGGCGGCCAACACCGGGCCAGTGCTTGTCATCGCGCTGAATTATGGGTCGCAGGCCGAATTGGTCGAAGCCGCGCGGCGGCTCGCGGCCCGTGCGCGCGACGGCGACATCGACCCTGCCTCGATCGATGCAGGGTCGATCGAGGCGGAACTCGACACCGCCGCGCTGCCCCCGCTCGATTTGGTGATCCGCACTTCGGGCGAACATCGTCTGTCGAATTTTCTGCTGTGGCAGGCCGCCTATGCCGAATTGCTTTTCGTCGACACGCTTTGGCCGGATTTCGACGGCCACGCACTTGGTGAGGCGATCGCCGATTTCAGCCAGCGTCAGCGGCGCTATGGCGGCTTGTGACAACGACGCCGGATCACGTTAAGCCCTCGTCGGATCTCGTCCTGCGGAGTGTTGCCGGTGTGGCGATGGTGGCGATCGCGTTTGGCGCGATCGTGCTCGGGGGTATCGCATTCTGGCTGCTCGCGGTGGTGGGCGCGCTGTTGATGATGTCCGAATGGTGCGACCTGCATAAAGTCCCCGCGCTGACGACACGCATCGCTCAATTCACGCTATCGGTGCCGCTGGCGGTCATGGCTCCGGCGTCACTCGTCTTGCAGGTCCATGACTTTTTTTCGCTCGGCCTGCTCGCAGGGGCGGCGTTTTTCA
>JAPKCG010000144.1 GCA_028823055.1 Sphingomonas bacterium | reverse complement strand
CGATCAGCAATTGCCGCCCCATCCGCTGGCCGAGAAAGATGCGCGCAAAAGCCGCGTTCGGGACGAGCAGCATCGCGAATACCACCGCGACCAGCCCCGACGTCACATAGCGTTCGGCGCGATAGACGAAATTGAAATTGAGACAGAACTGGCTGACCGCGATCGCCGCGGCGAATGCATAACCGCGCGCATCGAACCGGAAACTGTCGCGCCGGAACAACGCCCATGCGGTCATCGCCACCCCCGCGACCGCGAAGCGATAGGTGACCGACCAGCTCGGCGGCACCACCGCAAGCTGATCGCGGATGACGAGCCAGGTCGACCCCCAGATCAACGTGACGATGGCGAACGGGATCAGGATCGCCGCGCGCGTCGAGTTGGGCTTGTCCGGCCCCACCGCAGCGGGGGCGATAGCGCCGCTCACAACGCCCCGATTGCCGCCGCCAGCGCGGTAACGTCGCTCTCGGCGGTGTCCCAGGCGGTTACCAGCCGAATCTCACCGGGTGCCCAGTCGTAAAAATCGAAACCCTTGTCGCGCAATGCCTTCGCCTCCTCGGGCGTCGCGCGCAGAAACACTTCGTTCGCTTCGACCGCGTGAATCGTCCGCTCCCGCGCGGCGGCGGCGATCGTCTGCGCTCGCGCATTCGCCGCGATCGCATTGTCGAGCCACAGATCATCGTCGAGCATCGCGAGGATCTGCGCCGCCAGATACCGCCCCTTCGACAGCAACAGCCCCGCGCGCTTGCGCCGGTAGAGCGTCGCGTCGGCGAGCTTCGTGTCGAAAAAGACGAGGCATTCCGCACTCATCGCGCCGTTCTTGACGAAGCCGAACGACAGCGCATCGACGCCCGCGCGCCAGGTCACGTCGGCGGGCTTGCACCCCAGGGTCGCGACCGCATTGGCGAACCGCGCGCCATCCATATGCAGCGTCAGGTCGCGCTTGTCGGCCAGCTTGCCGATCGCGGCGACATCGTCTGGCGAATAGACACGGCCATATTCGGTCGCGTTGGTGATGCTGATCGCGTGCGGCTGGACGCGGTGGACATCGTCGGCGATCGAATCGAGCACCGCCGCGATGCTGTCGGGCGTCAGCTTCGCGCCCTCCCCCTCGGCCAGGAACAACTTCGCGCCGTGGGTATAGAATTCCGGCGCGCCACCTTCGTCATTCTGGATATGCGCGTCGCGATGGCAGACGACCCCGCCATGTGGCGGGCACAGCGCGGCAAGCGCGAGGCAGTTCGCGGCGGTCCCGCTCGGCACCCATAAGGCACGCACCCGCGTTCCGAACACTTCGGACAAGCGCTTGTCGAGACTCTGCGACAGCGCATCGCCGTCATAGGCGGTGTCGAGCGTATTCGCGGCGGCCATCGCCGCCATCACCTGCGGATGGACGGGGGCGGCATTGTCGGAAAAAAAGCGCATCGCCGCGCCTTGCGTCGATGCCACGGCGGCGTCAACCGACCGCGATTATTGCTGAGGCGAAATGGCGGTTCGTCTTGAAGAGACGGGACAAATCCCTCGTCACGATCAGAAGCCCGGCGGCCCATCGCCCTCACGGCGAGGATCGCGGGGTTGCGGGGGCGGTGGCGGTCCGCGCTGGCCGCCTTCATCGGCGGGGTTGATCGTGATGCTGCCGTCGCGGCCCATCTTCATTTCCAGCCCCATCCCGCGCACCGTGCCCTCCAACGGCAGCGTGTCCGGCGGGAACGGCGCATCATTGCCCTCGTCATCGGGGGCCATCATCGCCTCGGGATCGACATCCTCGACGACAGGTGCCTTGACGACGGGTCGGATATCGAGCGCGGACACCATGAAATTGCGCCAGATCTGCGCGGGGATACCGCCGCCGTGCAGGCCCGGATTGGGTGAATTGTCATCATTGCCGACCCATACCCCGACGACGAGGTCGCCCGCAAAACCGATGAACCACGCATCGCGATTGTCCTGCGTCGTACCGGTCTTGCCATAGCTTGGCACCGACAGCGCCGCCGCGCGCCCCGTCCCCCTGATCGACGCACCGAGCAGGTCGAGCATGTCGTCATGCACCTTGTCGGGCATCTTCGTCGCGCGCCCCGACAGCGACTGATACCAGCTTTTGTCCGCGACATGATCCAGCCCGCGCGGCTCGACCGGATAGCTGCCGCTCGCCACCCCGGCATAGGCGGCGGTGAGTTCGAGCAGCGATACCTCCGCGGTGCCCAGCCCGATCGTCGCCTCGTTCGGGATCGGCGTCGAAATCCCCAGATCGCGCGCCGCCTTGATGACGCTGCGCACGCCAACCTTTTCGGTCAACCGCGCGGCCGCGACATTCGACGAGCGCGCAAAGGCGCGCGTCAGCGATATCTCGCCCAGATAACGGCCATCGTCATTCTTGGGCTTCCAGCCCGCAATCTCGACGGGTGAATCGTCGATCGTCGATTGCGGCGTCATTCCGTCGCGCATCGCGGCGAGATAGACGAACAGCTTGAACGTCGATCCCGGCTGACGCCGCGCCTGCGTCGCGCGATTGAACGGGCTTTTGCCATAATCCTTGCCGCCGACCATCGCGACGACGCGTCCGTCGCGGCGCATCGCGACCAGCGCGACCTGCGCCTGACGCAGCCCCGCCTGCCGTGTCACCCGCTCGGCGGTGCGTTGCAGCGCGGGGTCGAGCGTCGTTTCGACCGTCGCCTCGGTCCGCACCTCACCCGCCTGATCGCGCGCCTGGGGCAGCACCCAATCGGCGAAATAGGTGCCGCTGGGCAGTTGATTCGCGCGATCGTCGGCGCGCACGCTGACCGGCCCGACATCATCCGCTTCGGCCTCGGTCAGAAATCCCCCGGCGACCATCGCGCCGAGCACGATCTTCTCACGCTTGCGTGCGCCCGACAAATTGCTCGTTGGCGCAAGCCGTGACGGCGCCTTGACCATCCCCGCGAGCATCGCCGCCTGCCCGATCGACAGATTTTCCGGCTTACGCCCGAAATAATGCTTCGCCGCCGCGGTCAGGCCATAGCAATTGTCGCCGAAATAGACGTTCGACAGATAGCGTGACAGGATCTGATCCTTGCTCAGCCACGCCTCCAGCCAAAAACTGATCATCACCTCGCGGATCTTGCGCGCGGCAGTGCGATCCGAATCGAGAAATGCGTTTTTCGCGAGCTGCTGCGTGATCGTGCTGCCGCCCTCCCGCACCCCGCCCGCGCCGATATTGGCCCAGGCGGCGCGCGCGATCCCGCGCGGATCGATGCCCCAGTGCGAATAGAAACGCCGGTCCTCGATCGCGAGAAACGCATCGGTCACATGCGCAGGCAATGTCGATGCATCGACCGGCGCACCGATGATCGCGCCGCGCCGCGCGATCGGGGTGCCGTCGTCGGCGGTCAGCGTGATCGATGGCGGCGTCGGCGGCTGCAGCGATTTCGACAGGGGCGCGGTAACCGCGAGCCACCCGATCGCGAGCACCAGCAGCACGACCCCCGCGGCAATCGCGCGCATGGCCCAGCGCCACGGCCCCGCTCCGCGCCGCATCGACGATTCGGGTGGCTCGATGCCGCCCCCACCCATGCTGCCACTGCCGCTCTCACCGGCCGCGCCACTCCAGCCCTCATCCGCCTGCGCCTCATCGAGCAGATAACGTCGCGCGATGGGCGTGGAACGGTCGTAATCCTGGGGGTCGTCGCGCATCAAATCGGGCATCCGGTCGGTCATCCGATCGTCAACAGGACCGGCATTTGGTGTATTGCATAAATAAAACAGTGGAAACAAGTCCACGCGCCGTTCGAACATTAGCCGCTGCTGAGCCCCGGCGAAAGAGTGACGCTGGCCTCTCGCTCCCGCGCGCGCTATCCGCGTCGACATGAACGATTCCTTGCCCACACCGCGCACCGCTCCGCTGATCGTCGGTATCGGCGGAACGATCGGTGGCGTCTCTTCCACCGAACGCGCCTTGCGGATCGCGCTCGATGCGGTCGAACGGGAGGGGTTTGCGACGCGGATGTTCGGCGGCGCGGACATGGCACGGCTGCCGCTTTACGATCCCCGCGCGGCCACCCGCACCGACGACGAGCGCGCCTTTGTCGAGGCGGTACGCGCGGCGTCGGGGATCATCATCGCCAGCCCCGGCTATCACGGCAGTATCTCGGGCGTCGTCAAGAATGCGCTCGATCTGCTCGAAGAGACCGCCCAGGACGATCGCGCCTATCTCGCCGACATGCCCGTCGGCCTCATCGCCACCGCCTATGGCTGGCAGGCGACGGGATCGACGATCGCCGCGCTGCGCTCGATCGTCCATGCTCTGCGCGGCTGGCCGACGCCTTTCGCCGCCGCGATCAACACGCAGATCACGAAATTCGATGCCGAAGGCGGGGCGAACGATCCTGCGGTCATCGACCAGCTGTGCCTGATCGGCAAACAGGTCGCACGCTTCGCCCCTCTCACCGCCAAGTGACAGGAGGCAGCTGATGAATTTCGACCTTTCCGACGAGCATCGGATGCTCAAGGATCTGGTCCATCGCTTCGTCACGGATCGGCTGTTGCCGCTCGAACCCGCGATTCTGGCGCGTGAGGCGGCGGGCGAATCGACCGCGCTGACGGCAGAGGAAAATGCGCCGATCGACGCCGCCAGTCGCGACCTGGGCCTGTGGGGTCTCGATGCGCCAGAGGATGTCGGCGGCATGGACCTGCCCACGGTCGCGATGGTCGGGGTCAACGAAGAACTGGGGCGAACGATCGTCCCCTATACGCTGCCCCCCGATTCGCCGAACCTGCGAATGCTCGCCGCGACCGTCACCGATCGCCAGCGGGAGGCGTATCTTGCCCCCTATGTCCGTGGTGAAACGATCAGCGCGATCGGCATTTCGGAACCCGGTGCGGGCTCCGACCCCGGCGCGATGAAGACGCGCGCGGTGCGCGACGGCGACGACTGGATCATCAACGGGCGCAAAATCTGGATCACCCGCGCCGCCGAGGCCGATTTCACGATCCTGATGGCGGTGACCGACCCGGCGGCGAAACGCGGCGTCACCGCCTTTCTCGTCGACCGCGATGCGCCGGGCTTCTCGGTCCAGCGCAAAATCCCGATGATCGGCGGCCAGACGACCTACGAAGTCGCGCTCGACGATTGCCGGGTCGAGGGGTGGAAGCTGCTGGGCAAGGAAGGCGCAGGCTTCGCACCGATGCAGCTCCGCCTCGGCACACGCCGGATTGAAATGGCGAGCTGGTCGATCGGCATGGCCGCGCGCGCGCTCGATATGCTCGTCGACTACGCGCCGCAGCGCATCACCTTCGGTGCGCGACTGTCGGAGCGGCAGACGATCCAGAACTGGGTCGCCGACGCCGCCACGCGCATCCATGCCGCGCGATTGATGACCTATGACTGCGCGTGGAAGCTCGATTCCGGGCGTGACGTGCGCTCCGAAATCTCGATGATAAAATCCTATGCCACCGAAATGGCGTGGGAAGTCGTCGACCGCACGATGCAGGCGTTCGGCGCGATGGGAATGACACGCGAGCTGCCCCTTCATCTGATGGCATCGAAACTGCGCACGATGCGCATCTATGACGGCCCGACCGAGGTTCATCAGTGGGTGGTCGCACGCAATATATTGGGACGGTAAAACATGACGAACTGGGCAGAGGGACGGATCGCGCTGGTCACGGGCGCGACATCGGGATTCGGCGATGCCGTCGCGCGACAGGTCGTCGCGGCGGGCGGTCGCGTCATCGCGGTCGGACGGCGCGAGGATCGTCTTCACGCATTACGCGACGATCTGGGTGACCGTCTCCATCCGCTCGTCCTCGACCTCACCGACCGCGACGCGATCGGCGCGGCGGTCGCGGGGCTTCCCGCCGATTTCGACGAAATCGACATCCTGTTCAACAATGCCGGCCTCGCGCTAGGGCTGACGTCTGCGCAGGAAGGCCGCATCGCACAGTGGCGGGAGATGATCGCGACCAACGTCACCGCGGTTACCGAACTCGTCCACGCCGTCCTGCCCGGCATGGTGGCGCGCGGGCGTGGCGACATCGTCAACATGTCCTCGGTCGCGGCAACCTATCCCTATCCCGGCGGCAACATTTATGGCGCGACCAAGGCGTTCGTTCGCCAGTTCTCGCTCAACCTGCGCGCCGATGTCGTCGGCACCGGCGTGCGCGTCACGTCGGTCGAACCGGGGATGTGCGACACCGAATTTTCGACCGTGCGGTTCGACGGCGACAAGGGCGCGGCGGACAAGGTCTATGCCAATATGACCCCCCTGTCCGCCGACGACATCGCCAATGCGGTGACGTGGATTTTGCAACAACCCCGCCACGTCAACATCAACGCGATCGAACTGATGCCGATGCAGCAGG
The DNA here is from genome assembly GCA_028823055.1 of Sphingomonas bacterium. Classification (GTDB taxonomy): domain Bacteria; phylum Pseudomonadota; class Alphaproteobacteria; order Sphingomonadales; family Sphingomonadaceae; genus Sphingomonas. The sequence continues at coordinate 1,205 of JAPKCG010000144.1, read as the reverse complement.
CGTTCGGTCCGTTTGCGGTGAAGCGCGATGACTGACCATTATGACATCCTGATCGTCGGCGCGGGTCATGGCGGCGCACAGGCCGCGGTCGCACTGCGCCAGCGCAAATTCACCGGCACGATCGCGGTCCTCGGCGAGGAACCCGAACTCCCCTATGAGCGGCCACCGCTCAGCAAGGATTATCTCGGCGGCGACAAGCCCTTCGACCGTATTCTGATCCGCCCCGCCGCTTTCTGGGCGGAGCGTGAGATAACGATGCTGTCGGGCCGCCGCGTCATCACGGTCGATCCCGCCGCCCATGCCGTCACGACCGAAGACGGGGCGACGATCGGCTATGGCACGCTCATCTGGGCAACCGGCGGCCATGCGCGCAAGATCGATTGTCGCGGCCACGATCTGACCGGCGTCCACACCGTGCGCAGCCGCGCCGATGTCGACCGGATGATCGCCGAACTCGCCACGACAATCAAGGTCGCGGTCATCGGCGGCGGCTATATCGGGCTGGAGGCGGCGGCGATGCTGACCAAGCTCGGCAAACAGGTCACCGTGATCGAGGCGCAGGACCGCGTCCTCGCGCGCGTCGCCGGGGAAGACCTGTCGCGCTTCTTTCAGGACGAACATCGCGCACACGGCGTCGACCTCCGCCTCGCGACGACGGTCGACCATATCGAGGGCAAAACGCGCGCCACCGGCGTCCGCCTTTCATCGGGAGAGGTCATTCCCGCCGATATGGTCATCGTCGGCATCGGCATCATCCCGGCGGTGGCGCCGCTGATCGACGCGGGCGCAAAGGGTGGCAACGGCGTGCGCATCGACGACCATGGCCTGACCTCGCTCCCCGACATTTACGCGATCGGCGACTGCGCGCTCCACGCCAGCGATTTCGCCGACGGTGCGGCGATACGGCTCGAATCGGTGCAGAACGCCAACGACATGGCGACGGTCGTGGCCAAGGCGATTACCGGCACCCCTGCGCCTTACGACGCGGTGCCGTGGTTCTGGTCGCACCAATATGACATCAAGCTCCAGACCGTCGGTCTGTCGATCGCCCATGACTCCGCCGTCCTGCGCGGCGATCCGGCGACGCGCAGCTTTTCGGTCGTTTATTTGAAAGAAGGACGCGTCATTGCGCTCGATTGCGTCAATGCGACCAAAGATTACGTTCAGGGCCGCGCGCTCGTCGCGGGGCGGGTGTCGCCCGATTT
>JAPKCG010000619.1 GCA_028823055.1 Sphingomonas bacterium | reverse complement strand
CTGTGGAATATGATTGTCGGCGGCGATACGGCCCTTGCCGGGGATTACCGGAACGGGAAATGGGAAAGCGACGATATCGCTTCGCTGGTCGATTTTGCCTTCCGCAACGAAGAAGTAATGCGCCCGTTTGTTGCGGGTAATGCGGTCAAGCGGGCGCTCGTCGGTATCGGCGCGTTACTCAAACCCAATACCCGCCGCCGTGCCCGCGCCAACGTGATGGCGCATTACGATCTCGGGAATGATTTCTACAGTCTGTGGCTGGATGACACGATGAGCTATTCGGCGGCGCTGTTTGCCGACGACGACGAGCCACTTGCCGACGCCCAGCTGCGGAAATACGACCGCATCATTGACCGCCTCGGCGACACACCCGACGATGTACTCGAAATCGGGTGCGGCTGGGGCGGGTTCGCCGAGCGCGCAATCCAGCGCGGCGATCACCGGGTCACGGGCCTGACCCTGTCGCCTGCCCAGGCGTCCTTTGCGCGCGACCGGCTTATCCCGATGGCAGACCAGGCCGATATCCGGCTGGAAGATTATCGCGCGCCGCGCGGCAAATTTAGTTCTATCGTCTCGATCGAAATGTTCGAAGCCGTCGGTGAACGTTACTGGAAAACCTATTTCGAAAAACTCGGCGCCCAGCTCTCGTTGTCGGGCAAGGCGGTCATCCAGACTATCACGGTCGATAACGACTATTTCGACAGTTACCGCAAAGGCGGCGACGCTGTGCGCAGTTATATTTTCCCGGGCGGCATGCTGCCCAGCGAATACCGGTTCGCGGCAGAGGCAAACCGGGCAGGTTTGCAACTGACCGACACGCATCGCTTCGGGCAGGATTACGCGACGACGTTGGATCACTGGCTCGCCCGATTCGACGCACGTATCGATGATATCCGCGCGCTCGGCTACGACGAAAAATTCATCCGCCTCTGGCGGTTCTATCTCGCGTCCTGCGCCGGGGCGTTCCGCTGCGGGCGAACCGGTGTCATGCAGGTGGAGTTACAACATGCCTAAGATGATGTTCGCTGGAATTCTGGCCGCGGCGCTGCTGTGGCCTGCCGCGTCAGGCGCGAACTCCGATGTCGCAAAGAGCTACATGCCGGATGCCAGAAAAATCGGCGACGGCGTCCTTACATATCTGTTCTGGGATGTTTACCGGGCGACGCTGTATGCGCCCAGCGCAGGCTGGCGCGCCGATGCGCCTTTCGCATTGTCGCTGGCCTATCTACGCGATCTTAAAGGACGCGATATTGCCGAGCGCACGATCGCCGAAATCCGTGACCAGGGTTTTGCCGACGAGACAAAGCTGGTGGCCTGGTTCGTCCTGCTGGCAGCGTTGCTCCCTGATGTCGCAGAAGGCGACAGCCTGACCGCTGTGCGCGATACGGCAGGGCGGACGGTCTTTTACGGCGATGCGCATCGGATCGGGGTGATCGACGATCCGGCATTCGGCCAGCGTTTCTTCGATATCTGGCTTGGTAAAAAAACGTCGGAGCCCAAACTACGCCGCGCACTGCTCGGCGGTTAGAAGCCGTGCCCGATCCCGCCGCCCAGCGCGGCACGCCGTCGGGATTACCGCCAAAAATCAG
>JAPKCG010000143.1 GCA_028823055.1 Sphingomonas bacterium | reverse complement strand
CCTTGGACTGGTCGAACCACTGGTGCAGCGGGAGATAGTCATCGACCGTGCCGCCCCATTTCCGGACCGACGAGAGGGCGTGGTAGTAGCAGTGGGCCATGCCTGGTCTCCTAGAGCTCGACCCTGTGATCGTCGGTTGCGGTGAAGCGCAGGCTGCAGTCGAGCACGAAGGTCGCTTCAGCCACATCGATCACCAGTTCGCCGCAGGCACCGTCGTTGATCTCCCAACCAGGGTGGTGACGCTCGAGCGCCAGATAGGTCAGCTGCTCGAGAGCTTGGCCAAGCGACTGCAGCTGCTCGGAACCGGCACCATCCGCCATATCTGCTTCGCCTTCCTGCAGCGTCACATCAGGGCACGCTATCGCCGCACCGGCTGCATCGAGGCAGACACATTCCTCGACCGCACCGCTGTCGCCGCAACCGTCAAAGCGGATCTCGACGCGGGCGATGCCGGCATCCTGCAAGCGTGGGAGAATGACGGTCTTGAGCTGCTTAATCTCTTCGACCACCTCGGTTTGCCGCTCGGCTTGGCGAACGGCAAAGTCGGCCATCACGGCCTCGATATCGATCATCGAATGCCTCCTGTAGAAAGGAGCCAACGACCATTCGCTGGCTCCAAGCGACAGGCGCGCACCTTTCCTCTGATGGACGACGCCAGCGCCGATCCGGCGCTGGCGCGAAGACCGACAGGGCCTTAGTCGGTCCTGGCCGAAGTGTTCTTCGGATTGGTACCGAGGGGCCCGCGGCGATCGACAACGGTGATCCGCCGAGCCTTGGCCTCGATCACCAGGCGTTCGAGTACGCCATTACCCGGGAACGCGATGACGTAGCGCGGATCGAGGGAGAGCATCCGCTCGTTGCGCTTGAAGCCTGCACGGGCGCCCAGGCGCATATCCAGCGAGAATGTCACCTGCGGGATGCCTCGACGTTCAGCCCAGCTCGAAGCCAGGCGATCGACGCCCTTGGTATCGCCGCCATGGATCAAGACCATATCCGGCACGCGGTTGCGGACCTTGTCGAGCGTGGCCCAGACATTGTTGCCGAAGGTCAGCGCATCGTCTTCGGTAGCATGGCGGGTGCGCCCTCCGGCGAACACGACCGGGGTTCCTTCGGGCACGGCCGCACGGCGTTTGGCCTCGGCGCGAGCGCGCAGGAAGTCGCGACCTTCGACGAGCGCGGACGTCAGCATTGCACTGTGGTTGAAGCGCGAGCTTGAGATTGGTTTCCACGAGGAACCGAACTCGTTGAGGTAGAGCGCGGCTGCGACTTCGCGCATCTCTTCGAGCGCCAGCATGGCGCCTTCGGCGCACTGCGCACGCTCGACCTGGGTCTCGAGGTCGTGGGTGTGGACTTCGGATCCATCGGCCGTCGCAATCAGCGCGCGGACCTCGTCGGTCGCCCGGTCAAGGGCTGTCGACTTGCGCTCGGCGGAGCGGTGAAAGATGTTGACGAAAGCCCAGCCGAGATCCTCGGCGTCGGCTTCTAGAGCGGTCCCGGACACCATGGCGAAAAGATCGGACCAGACCGCTTCGAGGGTTTGGACGACCGCCTCCCGGACTGGGAAATCGCTGGTCGATACGGGAGCGGGTCCAATCGAGAAGCCGGCGAGATCGAGCCCGGCGAGTTGATCGGCGAATGACGTGTGCATGGGATGTCCTCCTGACTGGCGTGAGGCCGACGCACCCGTTCATGGCTGCGCCAGCGAGAGCCCGTCAGGGCCAGCATTCAGGCAGGGTTGCGCACCCGTCAGGGGAAACCTGGCTTGGCGGGCTGGCGCGGGCAGGCCTTGAGCCCGAAGGGCCAAGGCCAACACGGGCCCGACCAAGCCGGGTTGCGCAAGACTGGCGGCTGGCCCAGGGCCTCTCTCGCATGGCGTCAGTCCATGGGCGGCTGGCAAATCTACGCTAGGAGTGACACGCTCAACGGCTACACGCGTGACCAGTGCTCGCGAGGTTCAGGCTGCGCGTTTGGTGTAAACGCCCTCTCCGTTCGACATGTGCCCGAGGCAGTCGTAGTCGCCGAACACGGCATCGAAGCGGGATGCGATCTGGGACAGCCAGCGCTGTGCCCGCGGTGAGCGAGCGGTGCGCCAATCGGCGTCCCAATAGGCCCCGTCATCCCGTTCCACGATCCAGACGGCCACCAGCCCGCCGTAGACTGATACGCCGAAATCCGCATAGGCATTGCGCATGAGGATCCGATCCTCCCGGTCGCGCCAGCCGTCATGCGGGATCAGCGACGGGAAGGCTCGGCCGGCCCGCTCGCGCAGGTCGTCACGTAGCCATTCATACTCGAACTCCCAGTCGTCCTCGGCTTCGACCTCGAGAACCGTGAATGCGACGATTGCGCCGCTGGGATAGCTGACCGATCGGCCCATGATATCCTCCCTCAGGCAGCGAGCGCAGCGTCGTCTGACGCGCCGCCAAACTGCTCGGCCGTGATCCTTCCACCGAGCCTCAGCAGCAGGGTCGAAGCCTCTTCGGCCTTGGCCGCAGCCGTCAGGATGGCACGGTCGTCGTCTTTCAGAAGCTTGAGCCAATGCTCGATGTAGCTTGCGTGGCTGTCGAGGTGCGTGACCGGCAGCCCCAGCTCAGCACCGAGCATGGCGCTCGAAAGCTCTGCGACCAGTTCCTCGGCGGCATAGGCCGCCGTACCGAAACGGTTCTTGAGGTCACGTCCCAGGCGGCTGGCATGCCCGGTCCAGTGCGACAGCTCGTGGGCGAGCGTGGCATAGTAGTGGTCGAAGCCGGAAAACAGGCTCGTCGGCGGCATCGTGACACGATCCGCAGTCGGTTCGTAATAAGCCTCGCAGCCCTGGTGGCGCAGATTGACGGGGATGGCGGCGAAGAAGGCGTCGAGTTCGGCCTCGCGCCCTTCAGGCTCGACCAATTCCAGCGTCACCGCCGGATGAAAGCGCTCGGGCAGACCTTCGACCTGATCGGCATTGAAGACTGGATAGGCCTTGAGCACCCGGCGGGCCTCGTCGGTCTTTTCGCCGGTATCGGGAGCTTCCACCTCCTTGGTGTAGCTCTTGTAGAAGATCGCGATGGTCGACTTCTCTCCCTTGCGGACCTGGGCACCGAGCGACTTGGCCTGATTGTACGTCATCCAGAACGGCGAGGCGTAGCCGCACATGTCAGCAACCATCCACAGCCAGAACACATTCATGCCTCGGTACGGAATCCCGCAGGCCCGCAGGGGCCGCGAAACGGGCACGCCACGCCACGGCTTGATCCACGGCTTCGTGCCAGCTTCCAAGCGCTCGATGATTTCCTGGGTAATGCGGGTAGCGGGCGACAAGCCGCTGCTCTGTCCCTTGCGATAGGCCATGATGGTTCTCCTGATCTTGGCATCTGGTCAGTCGGCGACGGGTTCGCCGGTCAGTGCCACAGGGTCCCGAGCCCCCTCTGCTCTCCTTCCAAAAAGGAAGCGGCCCTCCGGCGTAAGCCGAAGGACCGCTTCTCGAGGTGCGAGTGGCCTTGCCTGTCAGGAGGAGGTCAGGCGGCCAGCTCGCGGGGGGTATGAATTTCGCCGTCGACACCCGGCTCAGATTCAGTAGCGCCGATCTCGGGGTAGCCGGCGTCCGGCGCAGCGGAAGTGAAGCGCATAACCTCGGGCACCCAGGCCATAGCCTTCTCGCGGACTTCTATCTCGGTGATGTAGGTGCCAGCGAAGACGCGCTCGGCGCTCATCGCGAGATCACCTTTCTTGACCGAGGCAAAGCGCGAGGACAGCTCGAGACCGCCAACGTCGGTCAACGCGTCGAGGATCACCTGCTTTGACACCCGGTCGAAGTAGTTGGCCGCAGTCGGTCTCCACCACTGCGCCATGTCGATGCCGATGAGGCTGCCGAGGTGGTCCTGGAACGGCAGCTGACGCTCGCCCGCCATGTTGAGGCTCGCCTCGAGCGACCGGGCAACGACATAGCCAAGCCAAGCGGCACGGCTGTCGTCGGATAGTGCCCGGAAGAGGTCGAAGCGGGAAGTCGCATCGGTGCCAGCTCGCCAGCTTTCGTCGAGATTGGACCTGAGCTCAGCAAGCGCGCTGCTGGCCGGAGCATCTTTGGCTTCGAAGCCAATGATCGGCCCTGCCGGAAGAGGCGCACGCAGTGTGGTTGCGGCCCGCGCCCGCCAGTCGTGCGTATCGGCATCAGCCAGCGTGAAGACCATGACGTCGAGCGCAAGCCCGGGATCAGAGGCAACATGCAGGGCCAGGACATCACGGCGCTGCATGGCCAGCTCGTCGACCAGGCGCTTGGACAAGGTGGTCCGGCGCTTGTCCGAGCCATCGTCAGCCGGAACGACTTCGATCCCGCTGTCGGCTTCGGCAGGTTCAGCCTGTCGCTCGCCATAGAACACGGGCTGGAGAACCGGCGTGCCATCGCGCGAGAGGACCAGGATCATGCCCGCTTCGGCCTTGAGTTCGGCCGCGATGACTGGCGGGCGTGCGCGGATTTCCTGGCATTCGCGTTCGATGGCCTCGATAGCCGCTTCGGCCGCCGCCACGGCTTCCTCGGCGCTGTCCTCATCTTCCAGGATCGCTGCATGCTCATCATAGGAGGCATCGAGTTCGTCGAGCTTCGCCAGTTCCGCTTCGGTGAGCGGCGCCGGTTCGGCAGGAAGCCGGACCAGCCCTTCGACCATATCGTGGCTGGCATAGGGATCGAGCGTGGGCTTGACCCAGGCGAGACCCTGCTCGGCTGCGAGCGCCTTTGCCTGTTCTTCCATTTTCGCTGCGGCGAGGCTCTCGAGCAAGGCGACATCGACCCAGGATTCGCTGTCGTCATCATCGAACAGTTCGCGTTCGATCCGGCCGCCGGCGGCGATGTAGGCATCGCGACCAACGAGCCGGGCGCGCGGATCGCTGCCCCGGACGGTCCCGGAGAGGACCATGCGTCGGATGCTGTCGGGATTGGGCGCATAGTAGGCCGAGGAAACCTGTTCGAAGACGCGAGCCTGAATCTCCTGGTCCGAGGTCGCACCGAAGGCCTTGGCGATGTCGAGAGTGATCTGGCTGGACGCCAGTGCTTCGAACACGACGGGCGCGAGCGTCGCGAGACGCAGACGGCCCTCGACGAAGCGGACCGTCAGGCCGAAGCGGCGCGCAACATCCTCGACAGTTGCACCGCCTGTCACGAGAGCAGCAAAGGCTTGTGCTTCATCGGCAGGGTTCATGGCAAGGCGGTGGAAGTTCTCCGCGAGACTTGTCTCGACTGCCGCCTCAGCACTGTCCTCGAGCACGAGGCACGTGACTTCGTGATCACGAGCGAGGATCTTGTCGTCCGCGAGCGCAAGCATCGCGCGGCGGCGGCGCTCGCCGGCTTCGACCTCGAACTTACCCTTTGCGGCAGGCCGGACAATGAGGTTCTGCAGCAGCCCATGGGCAGCGATGCTGGCCTTGAGCTCGGCATCGGCAGCTGGATCGCTATGACGGCGGACGTTACGAGGTGACTGAACGAGCTTGTTCAGCGGGATCGACTTGATCATGGGACACACTCCTGATTGTGAGCCCGGCGCATCGACCATCGACGCCCAAATGGCTCAATCAGGGCAAAGCCAACTCCCCTCTAATGCGTTCGCAGCGGATCTCCTGATAAGCGCGGGCAATGACGAAGACTATGCTTGGGACTTACCCGCCATACCCGCCAGAAGGGTTCAGCGGCAGGTTCATCTGCAAAACCCGTGAGTCAGCGGTCAGCTTGAGTGCTTTAGGAAGCTTGGGCGAGAAAGCAGACTTGCAGCAACCTGTGAATGAACCGAGGCCGATGCGGAGGGCGCGTGATGCACTGCAAAGAGCATCGAGCGTTTTGTTGGGCAAAATCCACGCAGGCCTGCATCGAAAACACCTACTATCATCATGCTATTCTCGACTTGCCGTGAGCTAATGTGGCAGGTGGACTTCCCATAATGGGTACCAAGGGGCGTATATGATCAGTCGAGGTTCGGAATGGCACCGATGGGAGCCGCATATCCATGCGCCAGGCACTATCCTCAACAATCAGTTCGGTGCTGCTGACCCTTGGAATTCCTACCTCACGACGCTTGAAGGCCTGGCGCCGAAGATCGAAGCGATCGCCGTCACCGACTACTACGTCACTGACACCTACGAAGAATTCATCAAGCATAAGGCTGCCGGTCGGCTGCCCGGCGTGTCGCTGCTCTTCCCGAACATCGAGCTGCGCCTTGACGTGGCGGCGAAGACGGGCTTCGTGAACGTTCATCTGCTGGTCAGCCCTGAAGATCCCGAACACCTCTTGGAGGTGAAGCGCATCTTGAAGCGCCTTCAATTCCACGCATTCAGCGACCGCTTCGACTGCACGCGGGAGGAGTTGATCAAGCTCGGCAAACGTGCAGACCCGACCATCACCGACGACGGCGCCGCGCTCCGGCACGGCGCAACTCAGTTCAAGGTCAACTTCGATCAACTGAGGAAGGTTATCGACGAAAGCGAATGGGCGAAGAATAACATCCTGGTCGCCGTTGCTGGCAGCGCCGGCGACGGCACGTCAGGCGTCCGCCAGGCCGCTGACGCGACCGTTCGCCAGGAGGTTGAAAAGCTCGCCCACATCATCTTCTCCAGCAGCCCAGCGCAGCGCGAATTCTGGATCGGCCAACGCGGCGTAAGCATAGAGGAGCTGCGCGCTCGCTACGACGGGTGCAAACCTTGCCTACATGGCAGCGATTCCCACGATCAGAAGTCCGTCGGGCAGCCCGTCGACAATCGCTACTCGTGGATCAAAGGTGCGCTCGAATTTGACGCGCTGCGGCAGGCCTGCATCGACCCGGAAGGCCGCGCCTATGTCGGGGAGCAGCCGCCGCGCTCGGCCATGCCTTCGCAGGTCATTTCGCATGTCCGCATCGAAGATGCGGATTGGGCGACTACACCAGACATTCCGCTCAATCCGGGACTTGTAGCCATCATCGGCGCGCGGGGATCGGGAAAGACGGCGCTGGCCGATGTGATCGCCGCCGGCTGCGACGCGATCACGCCCGCCGGATGGGACGCTGACGAGAATATCAGCCCGTCCTTCCTCGCACGCGCGCGCAAACTGATCGGGGACGCTACCACTACGCTGACCTGGGGCGGCGGCGCGACCGTGACGCGAGCGCTTGATGGCAGAGACGCCAACGGCCATATGTCATTCCCACGCGCTCGGTATCTCTCCCAGCAATTCGTCGAAGAGCTGTGCTCAGCCAAAGGTGTGTCCGATGGCCTAGTGGACGAGATCGAGCGAGTGATCTTCGAATCTCACTCGCAGGACGACCGCGATTGGGCACTGGACTTCGCCGAGCTACGCGACCAGCAGACAGCGCGCTTCCAGCAGGCGCGCGAACGCGAGGCCGATGCGATCGCGGATATCTCCGACCGCATTGCTACTGAGTTAGAAAAAGAGACCCTAGTCGCCAACCTGACGACGCAGGTCGGGCAGAAGAGGAAGCTTATCGCCGACTATACGGCTGACCGCGCCAAACTCGTGGTCAAGGGCACCGAGACGCAAGTTGCCCGACACACACAGCTCAGCGAAGCTGCACAGAAGCTCAGGAACAAAATCCAAG
>JAPKCG010000618.1 GCA_028823055.1 Sphingomonas bacterium | reverse complement strand
TCGCTGCCCGGCAAGCTTCACCGGCATCTACGGCCTGCGCCCGACCCATGACCGGGTCGATCCAACCGGTGTCGCGCCGCTTGCCGGCTCTTTCGATGTTGTCGGCTGGTTCGCCCGCGACGCCAGGCTCTTTGCCGATATCGGTGGTGTCCTGCTCAACGGGACCGCCCGGACAATAGAACCCAAACGCGCCCTTATCGCCCGGGACGCGTTCTCACGCATGCCTGACGACGAACGCGAAGCCTCGGACGCCGCGGCCCGCCAGGCGGTCGAAAAACTGGGCCTGGAGCCCGTCGAGATCGACGTTTCCTTGGAAGGCCTGGATCGCTGGTTTACCGCATTTCGGCATCTGCAGGCACTGGAGATCTGGGGTAACCACGCTATCTGGATTGGGGAAAACAATCCCTCATTCGGCCCCGGCGTCAAAGAACGCTTCTCCTATGCCGCAACCGTAACCGATGCGGACCGCACCGTGCACCAGCCCATTCGCGACATCGCCCGGGCGCGGGTCAATGAACTGCTCGGCGACGGCGATGCGGTAATCGTCATGCCAACCTCACCCGTGAGCCCGAAGCGGGACGCCACCAACGCAGAGGTTGAGGATTTCCGCGCCCGGGCGATGGGGCTTACCTGTGTCTCCGGTCTGTCGGGATGTCCGCAGGTCAGTCTGCCGCTCGCGGATGCCGGCGCCCCCATCGGGATTTCTCTTCTCGCGGCGCATGGCGGCGACGAAGCACTGCTCAATATCGCGGTAACACTCGCGTCCTAAACCTGTTCTCGGGGCTCATCTTGCGTTGCCTACTGACAACGTCCGGCTACACCCTAATAACAGTAAAATTCAAAAGGTCAGCACTATGAGCTGTGGATTCAAAATCGTCGGCGGGATGCTCGCCGTCGTTGTTATCGCCATCGTGGGCGTCGTCGTCTTTATCTACTCGAACCTCGATTCCATCGTGAAGGACGCGGTTGAGGATTACGGACCGAAATTCACCGGAGTCAGCGTCAAACTGGCAAAGGTCGAACTGTCGCCTGAAAACGGCGAAGGCATATTGACGGGCCTCATTGTCGGTAACCCTCCAGGATACAGGACGGGGTCAGCCTTCAAGCTCGGCAGTATCTCGATGAAACTCGATACCTCCAGCTTGACCAGCGATACAATCATCATCAAGTCTATCGTCATCGACAAACCTGAAATCAGCTATGAATTCGGCGACGGTGGCAGCAATGTCGACGTGATCGGCAAGAACGTCGAAAAAGCTGCGGGCGGCGGTGCGAAGGAAGAAAAGAAAAGCGACGATCCGGGCAAGAAGATGATTATCGAGAGCCTGATTGTCAGCAACGGCAACGTCTCGGTCAGCCATCCGCTGCTCCAGGGCAAGAAAGTAGGATCCGCCCTGCCGACGATCCGCCTGAAGGATATCGGCAAGGATAAAAAGGGCGGCGCTTCGCCCGCCGAGGTTGTCGACAAGATCATGGACGCGATCGAGAAACAGGTCGGTGCCTCCGTTGGCGGACTTAATATCGACGGCATGGTCAAAGACCTGACCAAGGGTGTCGAAGACGCCTCCAAAGACGCCATGAAAAACGTCACTG
>JAPKCG010000142.1 GCA_028823055.1 Sphingomonas bacterium | reverse complement strand
CTGGCATCAAAATCTATGTCCTGAAGGGCAATCATGAAGAAATTTTGCTGAGCGCGGCCGGCAATGACCGACCGGCGCTGGCACTTTTCGATCGTGTCGGCGGAAAACAGACGATGTTGAGCTATGGCATGAGCGAAGACGAATATGATTGTCTGGCGCTATCGGAATTGGCCGCTGCGATCCGCAAATATGTTCCCGATAGTCATCTAGAATATCTTGAACGGCTGGCCGATTACGTCTCGATCGGCGACTATCGATTCGTTCACGCCGGCATTCGCCCGGGCATCGCCTTCGACCAGCAGAAGAGCAGCGACCTGCGTTGGATACGCCGCGAATTCCTGGACTATACAGGCACGCATGACGGCATCATCGTTCATGGACATACAATCACCGACGAACCCGTCAGTCTGAACAATCGCATCGGGATCGACACCGGGGCTTTCGAGAGCGGCCGATTGACGACGGTGGTCCTTGAGAACAGCGACCGGCGGTTTTTGTCGACTTGAAGGGCGGTCATGTAACGCCGACGGATTTCGTGCCGAAACAAGGGATGCGGAACGTGCGTTCTTGGTTGAAACGACTGCGCGAAATCATCGCTTTGATCGTGTATACGCCTTTTCTTCTGGCCCTCGTGCTGGTCCTCTACCTCGTCGCCGCGCCATCCGGAAAAGTGGAGATGCGCAAGCTGCGGAAAGAGTGGAAGCCCACGCGGTAGGCGCGCCGATCAAATCGGGGGAATTCCATCTTCATGATATCGATCGCTTCGGTTGGCTAGCGTTGCGTCATTGGGCTTGTCTCCCGACCCCGGTTGCGCGACGATGCCTATATGTCCACTGCTCCCGTCGTCGATCATCGCCCCGAAGACACCGCTAACGCTGTCGTACTGGGTGCGCGGCCCGAAGCTATCCGGGTGTCGCCCGACGACACCGCGGTCGTCGTCATCGATATGCAGAACGCCTATGCGAGCGAGGGCGGCTATGTCGATCTGGCGGGGTTCGACATTGCGGGATCGGCAAGCGTCATCGACCGGATCGCCACGGTGCTCGATACCGCGCGCTCGGTCGGGATGCCGGTTGTCTTTCTGCAGAATGGCTGGGACCCCGATTATGTCGAGGCGGGCACCAAGGGATCGCCCAACTGGCATAAATCGAACGCGCTCAAAACGATGCGCTCACGGCCCGATCTCGACGGCCAGCTGCTCGCGCGCGGCGGGTGGGATTACGAGCTTGTCGACAAACTGACGCCGCAACCCGGCGACATCCGCGTTCACAAGACGCGCTATTCCGCCTTTTTCAATTCACAACTCGACAGCATCCTGCGTGCACGCGGGATCAAGACGATCGTCTTCGTCGGAATTGCGAGCAACGTCTGTGTCGAATCGACGTTGCGCGATGGCTTTCACCTCGAATATTTCGGGGTCATGCTGGAAGATGCGACGCATCATCTGGGGCCTGACTTCATCCAGCAGGCGACCGTCTATAATGTCGAGAAATTCTTCGGCTGGGTTTCCACCGTCGCCGATTTCTGCGGCGCGATGGGGCAGCTGCCCGCAAAGGAGGCGTGATGCCGTTCGAACCGATCAATCCCCCCGAATTCCCGACCCCGATCGCGCCCTATTCGGCGGGGGCGAAGGCGGGCAATACCGTCTATGTCTCGGGTGTGCTGGCACTGGGCGAAGGCGGTGCAGTGCTGCATGTCGGTGATGCCGCCGCGCAGACACGCCATGTGCTCGAAGTCATCAAGACGACGCTGGCAGCGGCGGGCGCGACGATGGCCGATGTCGCGATGAACCACATCTTCCTCAAGGATCTCGGCGATTACGCTGCGTTCAATCAGGTTTATGCCGAGTATTTTCCGGCGGCCAAGCCCGCGCGCTACTGCATCAAATGCGATCTGGTGAAGCCCGACTGTCTCGTCGAAATCGCGTCGGTTGCGCATCTTGCCTGACGCGGCAGGGCTTTATTACGAGACATTTGGGCCGGACGACGCCCCGCCCCTTATCCTGTCATCGGGACTGGGTGGATCGGCGAGCTATTGGGCGCCCAACATTCCCGCACTCGCGCGGCATTTCCGTGTCATCACCTATGACCATCGCGGCACCGGGCGCAGCGATCGCGCCCTGCCCGCCCGCGTGACCGTTGCGGATCTGGCAGCAGATATGGTGACGCTGCTCGACCATCTCTCGATCGATAGCGCCGATATTGTCGGTCATGCGGCGGGTGGCGTTGCCGGGTTGGCGGTCGCGATGGATCATCCGCAAAGGGTCCGCCGTGTCGTCATCGTCAATGGATGGGTAAAGGCAGACCCGCATTTCCTGCGCTGTTTCGCGGCGCGCCTGGCGTTGTTGCGCCATGCGGGAGTCGAAGCGTTCCTCAAGGCGCAGCCGATCTTTCTCTTCCCCGCCAATTGGATCAGCGTTCATGATGCCGCGCTGGACGCTGAATTGCCGCACCAGATTGCGGGTTTTCCCGGCACCGCGACGATGGAGAAACGCATCGCCGCGCTCGCCTCGTTCGACGCGACCGAACAAATCGGAAATTTGGCCGACAAGACGCTCGTGCTGGTCGCGGATGACGACATGCTCGTTCCCGCACGAGCCGGTGACACGCTCGCCAAAGCGCTTGGCGGTGCCCCGGTCGCGCGGATGGGCTGGGGCGGTCACGCCTGCAACGTCACCGATGCCGCAACATTCGACACTCTCGTTCTCGATTACCTCAGGAGCTAGCACATGCAGGTCGGCGTCTTCGTTCCCATCAACAACAATGGCTGGCTGATCAGCGAGAACGCACCGCAGTACAAACCCTCGTTCGACCTCAACAAGGCGATTGCGCAAAAGGCCGAAGAGCACGGTCTCGATTTCCTTCTGTCGATGATCAAGCTGCGCGGGTTCGGAGGAAAGACCGAATTCTGGGAATATGGCCTCGAAAGTTTCACGCTGATGGCGGGGCTCGCCGCGGTGACGGAGAAGATCAAGATTTATGCGACCTGCCCGACGCTCGTCATCCCGCCCGCCTTTGCCGCGCGGATGTGCAACACAATCGATTCGATCAGCCACGGGCGGTTCGGGCTCAACCTCATCACTGGCTGGCAAAAGCCCGAATATAGCCAGATGGGATTATGGCCGGGCGAAGAGCATTTCCGCAACCGGTACAAGATGCTCGACGAATATGCGCACATCCTGCGCGACCTATGGGAGACGGGGCGGTCGGATCTGAAGGGCGACTATTATCAGATGGACGATTGCCTCGTCCGTCCGCAGCCGACCGGCGACATGAAGATCATCTGCGCCGGATCGTCCGACGAGGGGCTCGCCTTTTCCGCGAAATGGGCGGATTACGCCTTTTGTCTTGGCAAGGGCGTCAACACCCCGACCGCTTTTTCCGCGAATAACGACCGCCTCGCGGCCGCCACTGCGAAGACGGGGCGCGACGTGTCGATCTTTGTCCTCGTCATGATCATCGCCGCCGAGACCGACGAGGAAGCGATGGCGAAATGGCGGCACTACAACGCGGGTGTCGATGTCGATGCGATCGCCTGGCTCAAGGATCAGGGCGCGGCGGACACGGTCAACACCACGACGAACGTTCGCCAACTTGCCGCCCCCGAAGGCGCGGTGAACATCAATATGGGTACGCTCGTCGGCAGTTATGATAGCGTTGCGCAGATGCTGGACGAGATGGCCGCCGTGCCGAACACCGGCGGCGTCTTGTTGACATTCGACGACTTCCTTGAAGGAATCGAGGCATTCGGCACGCGGATACAGCCGCTGATGAAAAGCCGCTGATCGGGTAATGGCGAGCCATTGCCGATCAACGAATTCAAGATCGACAAGAGCTTCGTCCAGAATGCCTTAGCTCGACCATAACGACGACGTTTTGGTCAGATCGACGATCGATCTGGCGCGTCGGTTGGGACTGAAAGGGGTCGAGGAAGGCGCGAGGAACAGGCAGGTTTCGACGATCTCGTCGATTGCGACTGCGATCTTATCCAAGGCTGTTCGTCAGCAAACCGTTGCCACTGAAGGGTTTTCCGGGCCTTATCCGCGAACTGACATCGCCGCTGCCTGACCCGCGTTTCGGGCGGGCGCGATCTTGCCAGCATCACGCGACGGTCCCTATAGATCCCTATAGATTGTGCGACATACAGTCTGTCTTATCGCATCGCTGTTATGGCAAAGGGGTATAGTCTCGATGTTTCGCCGTTCGATCGCCACCGCCGCGCTGCTGATCCTCTCCGCCCCGATCGCAGCGCAGGAAAAACAGGTGACGACGACCGAAAAGAAGGTCGACGACGGTATCCAGTTGCCTCCCCTGCCCGCCGACAAGACGGTTCGACAGTCGGTCTCGATTGGCGGACGCACGATTGCTTATGATGCCACGGTCGGTACGATCATGGTGCGCGACGACAAGGGCAAGGAAATTGGGCAGGTCGTCTATACTGCCTATACGGTGCCCAATACCGGCCCCGCACGGCCCGTGACCTTCGCATTTAACGGCGGCCCGGGTGCATCGTCGGTCTATCTCAACATGGGCGCGGTCGGGCCGAAGCGCGTCCAGTTCGGCGCACAGGGCAACGCCCCCTCGGACTCGCCGGTCACCACCGACAATCCCAATAGCTGGCTGGATTTCACCGACCTCGTCTTCATCGATCCGATCGGCACGGGCTTCAGCCGCAGTCTGGTCGATGCGGACAAGACCAAAAAGGCGTTCTACGCCAACGATCCCGACATAAAATATCTATCGAAGGTCGTATTCGACTGGCTGGTAAAACAGGGTCGCCTGCGTTCGCCCAAATATCTGATGGGCGAAAGCTATGGCGGTTATCGCGCACCGCGGATCGCGTATGAACTGCAATCGCAGATCGGCGTCGGCGTCACCGGGCTGATCATGGTCTCTCCCTATCTCGATCCCGCGTCGGGCGACGGCGCGACCGCCCTGTCGCCGCTGCCGTGGATGATCGATCTGCCCTCGATGGCTGCCGCGCATCTCGAAAGTCAGGGTCGCCTGACCCCCGCCGCAATGGCGGAAGTCGAGGCGTACACGCGCGGGGCGTTTGCGACCGATCTGCTGCGCGGACGATCAGATCCACAGGCGGTGGCGCGAATCGCCACGCGCGTCACCGACCTGACCGGGCTCGATCCCGCCCTGGTCCGGCGAATGGGCGGGCGTGTCGACAGCGGCACGTTCCTGCGCGAAATTCACCGCAACGACGGGACGATCGGCAGCATTTACGATTCGAATGTCACCGCCTTCGACCCCTTCCCCTGGTCGGCGGAGCGCCAGTCGAACGACCCTATCCTCGATGCGCTGATCGCGCCCACGACGAGCGCGATGGTCGATTTCGTCACCCGCGTCGTCGGGTGGAAGACCGATGCGCGCTATCATGCGCTGTCATACGACGTGAACGCCGCATGGGATCGCGGCAAACCCGATGACTCGCCCGTGCAGGATTTGCGCAAGTCGATCGCGAACGATCCGAATATGGGCGTGCTCATCGTGCATGGCTGGGACGATCTGAGCTGCCCCTATTTCGCATCGCGCCTGATCGTGGACCAGTTGCCGGGCTTCGGCACCACGGACCGCGTCAAGCTCGACGTCTATCCCGGTGGCCATATGTTCTACAGCCGCCCCGACAGCGGGGCCGCCTTCAAAAACGACGCCCGAGCGCTCTACGCCGCGCATAGCTGAAAGCATCTTTCAATGACCCGCCCCATCACTCGCTCGCTGATCCCGCTTGCCCTCCTGCTCGCCCCCGCCGCGCTCCACGCGCAGGCGACCGATCCCAACCTCTATCTGGAAGATATTCACGGCAAGAAAGCGCTCGTCACGGTGAGTGCCTGGAACAAGCGGACCCTCGCGACGCTCGAAGCGGCGCCGGGCTATGAGAAGTATCAGCAGCGCGCGCTCGACCTGCTTCAGGACGAACGCCAGATCGCATCCCCCGATCAGGTGATTGGCGATAAGGTCCTCAACCTCTGGCAAGACAAGACGAATCCGCGTGGCCTGTGGCGGATTGCCTCGCTGGCCAGTTTCACGGCGGGCAAGGCTGAATGGCGCACGCTGATCGATGTCGACGCGCTTGGTAAGAAAGAAGGCAAGAGCTGGGTGTGGAAGGGCGCGAACTGTCTCGGCCCCGCCTATACCCGGTGCATGGTCGCGCTGTCGGATGGCGGCGGCGATGCGGTGTTCGAACGCGAGTTCGACATTCCTGCGGGCACGTTCGTAAAGGACGGCTTCGTCGTGCCGACGTTCAAGACGCGGCTCAGCTGGGCGAGTGCGGACGCCCTCTACGTGGCGACCGATTACGGCGCGGACAGCCTCACCAATTCGGGCTATGCGGGAACCGTAAAATTTTGGCGTCGCGGGACGCCACTCAGCGCCGCAAAGACGGTGTCGAGCGTTGCGAAAACCGACGTGGGGGTCGGCGTTTCGGTCTATGCGGATAACGGCAGACGCTATCCGCTGCTCGAACGCGAAATCGATATCTTCAATTCCGAACGCCAGCACATCGCCCCCGATGGCCGACTGATAGCCGCCCCCATTCCGACGAGTTCGATCGTCAACACCGTACTTGACGGACGCCTGATCGCGACGCTGCAGAGCGACTGGCGCGGAATTCCCGCCGGCTCCGTCATTTCCTATTCGATCCCCGCACTGATCGCCGGACGCGACCCCGGTGTCGAACGCATCTTCGTGCCGACGAAGGCGCAGGCGGTCGAACAGGTCGGGTCGAGCAAGTCGGTCGTCTGGATCAAATTGCTCGACGACGTATCGGGCAAGCTGGTCGCGATGGCGCGCGGCGATGACGGCAACTGGATGCAGCGGGCGATCCCCCTGCCCGCCTCCTCGACCGTCTCGCTCGATGCGATCGCCGACGATAGCGACCTTGCCTTCGTCACGGTCGAGGGGTTTCTGACCCCTCCAACGCTCGAGGCGGTCCGCCCCGGTGACGCGCCGATCAAGGTCGATGCCCTGCCCGCGCGATTCGATGCCGCGACGATGGACGTTACGCAGCGTTTCGCGACATCGAAGGACGGGACCAAAATCCCCTATTTCCTCTTCCGGAAAAAAGGTGCGACGGGTCCCGTCCCGGCGCTGATCCATGCCTATGGCGGCTTTCGCATTGCGCAAACGCCGACCTATCTCGTCGGTCAGCCTTATCGGTCCGGACCGGCGGGGCTGTTCTGGGTCGAGGAGGGCAATGCCTTCGTCCTCGCCAATATTCGCGGCGGCGGCGAATATGGTCCACGCTGGCATGAAGCGACGATGCGCGAAAAGCACCAGAACGCATTCGACGACCTGGCCGCCGTCGCCGAAGACCTCGTCAGCTCGGGCGTCACGACCAAGGGCGACATCGCGATTTCGGGCCGTTCGAATGGCGGCTTGCTGACGTCAGGCGCGATCATTCAGCGCCCCGATCTTTATGGCGGTGCGGTGATCGGATCCCCGCTGACCGACATGAAACGCTATTCGCATATGCTCGCGGGCGCGTCGTGGATCGGCGAATATGGCGACCCCGACAAAGCTGCGGACTGGGCGTTCATCCGCGAATATTCGCCCTATCAAAA
>JAPKCG010000141.1 GCA_028823055.1 Sphingomonas bacterium | reverse complement strand
GTGTACGAAGCGGGAAACGAACTGGATGCGGTCGAACTGGAATTGATGTCACGACAGGCAGCGGAGGCGCAACCGGAGAGCCTGTACGACCCGAACCGGACGGACGATCCGAACTGGTTCTGGAACTTCTGACCGGGGGCCACGTGCCCCCTTTTTCATCGCGCTGGCATCGTGCTCGCTCGCATCGGTCCGGCCCCTGCGGGCCTCCCCTTGCTACGCCTCGCGGGCGAAGCGCCGGAACGGGCATCGAGCCCGTCCCGGCGCTGCTGCCGCGCGGAAAATCTATCTCAAGATCTTCCAAGTCTGTCGGCCGGATTGGCGAGCGTCAAGGACGGCAGGGTCCCACCATTTTTCTACGAAAAATCGTTGCCCCTACCGCCGCTAACGCGGCCGCTTCGCGGTCCCTGACCCTCACCAATCCGACCGACGGTCGGACTTCGTCATGATGACCATAGGAGGACGAAATGCAGGTCGCGTTGTTCAGAGCACTGAAATCGGCTAATATCGACGACGAGGCAGCTGCAAAGGCAGTCGTCGTCGTCGAGGAGCAGATCGACATGGCCGTGGGTCGCGCAATTGAGCCGTTGAAGCAGCAAATCGCCGGGCTCGAGCTCAAACTCGATCAGCGGATCGCGGGACTTGAAGGGAAATTCGATCAACGTATTGCCGGACTGGAGGTCAAGCTGGAAAGCGGCCTCAAAGGCATGCAGACATCGATCGACGGGCTCAAATGGTACATCATCGGGCTTGGCTCGCTGATGACTGGCGCGATCGCGGTTGGGGCGGCGCTTACGGCATACGTTCAGTTCATTAAATGACCTCGGGCGGGGCTACGGCCCCTCCCCTCACCGTCTCACGACTATAGGGCCATCCGGGCGACCGGGTGGCCCTTTTCGGTGGCCTATACGCGGGCCCGCCCGACCGGCTCGCTCGCGTCGGTTCGGCCCCTACGGGCCTCCCTTGCTACGCATCGGCCGGGGAAGCGCCAGTGCGGGCATCGAGCCCGCCCCGGCGCTGCTGCCGCGCCCCTCCGGCCGAGCCGTTTGCCCTGCTCGATACACCTCGCTCGCCTACGCGTAGCGGCCCTTGGGCCGCACGCTGGCTACGCCTCGCCGATCGGACTGCTGTGCGTGTTTGCCAGCGTCCCGCATCCTCACCGGAGAGGAGGGAGGGAAGAGTTTGCGGTTTCAATGAAGGAGGTCAGCATGACCATCACATTCCGCGTCGAAGACGGCCGTTCGATCACACCGCCATGCGCTGCCGTAATCACCCCTGACCAGTTGGCAGCGTTCCGCGATATGCTTGCCGAACAGGCGTTGCGCTTGGGCTTTGCGCTGCTCCTACCTGTCTACGGCGTGACGGGTGATCCGTGGTTCGAGTTCGATGCGCGTGTCTGTCATCTGTCGCTGGCAACGATCGCGCGATGCTTCGATCACGATCCCTCCGTGATCGCGATTCTGGACGAGGCGCAGTTCCTTGGGCGACGGGTCCGGATTGCTCAGACCGACCGGGCGCGCGACATAGAGATGCGGTTGTCGCTGAACCCCGATGCGGCCCCGGAAATCGTGATGGCGAACCCGGCCGCGCTCACGCTGTTGGACGGCCTTGGCATCGATCGAACGATCGCTGGAATGGTCCCAATGACAGAGCTGCGACAACGCCTGATGGACCCGCGAATCCGGCGACGCCTCGATGCCGATCCGGGGATGGCCGATTGCGTTGAGACGCTCTCCAAAATGGCGGCACTGAAGCCCGTCGACGGCGAGTATCTGCTGGCTTGGATCTGATCGCCCGCCACATCGGAACAGCACGCAAGGGACGCCCAGCCTAACGGCTGGCGCGTCCCTTTTTTTGCTTGATACCGCCAAGCCGGCTTCGCCGCTTTCCGGCTGAAGAGAGAATGGCCGCACAGGGTAGCAAACCCGTGCGGCCATTGAAGCGGGCCTCGGCCTCGAAACGTCGCCGGCTTACGCCGTCAGCCGCTTCTCGACCTCATCCACGCCCAGCGTCTTCACCGCCTCCATAATCCGCTCCAGTCGATCCAGTGGGAGCTTAAGCAACCCTACCTTCTCGACCTTGTCGATCGCCGTATCCCGCAGCTTCTTCAGGTGCGCCTTTCGACGCTCCGCCAGCTTGCGTTCCTCGGCCTCGATCGCGGCCATTTCAGCGTCCAGTGACTTCGCCATATTCTTGCCTTTTGGTCAGGCTGATCGGGCTCTGAACAACCCCGGTATAACCGCCACTCGACCGATAGAAAAGGCCGAGACCAAGGCTCCCAGCATCACCCACGGAGACCCCGATGACGATCATCGAAGAACGGACCCAAGACACCCGCGCGGAGCGCAGGATCGAACAACCTTTCCGCCGGCATGGCGGGGCCTTTTCCCGAGGATCACCGAACGACCTTCACATCGAACCGGACGCACGAGGAGATCAGAGCAACAATGATGGATCGGGACTACAGTAGAGCACACCTTACGCAAGCTACGCTTGCAGAATGGAAAAAAACCTAGCAAAATCAGTGCCTGTCTCTTCTGAAAACCTTGGGAGTCCGGGGTGCGTCGATGGCTATCTGCTCCCTAGAAATCCTCAGAATTCTGCGCTTTACGAAGCCGGTTCCGGGGCAGATGATGGCCTTATGGTCCCCAACCGGCAAAAGCCCGGGCGCCGGGCATTCCTCGACGGTAACTACGCCCGCCGGAAGCATCCGGTTCGGGCTGGGGAGTACACGATCTGGGATACTGAGTTGGTCGGTTTCGGCCTTCGGGTTCGTCCAAGCGGCAGGTGTTTCTGGACGGTCCGTATTCGGCATCGGGGTAAGCAGCGGCGTGTCACCTTGGGGCGTCCAGAAGATGTCGAGGCAGTGGTGGCGCGCGCGCAGGCACGGCGTCTGCTGGCCGAAGTTGCATTGGACGGATTGCCCAAGCGCACCGTCGTCAAGGCAACGCCTGCAATGAACGACTATGTTGATATCTACTGGACCGACATCGCCCGCTATTGGAAGCCATCGACCGCGAAGCGCAATGCAGCGGCATGGCGTCGCGACCTCGCACCGGTCTTCGGACAAGCTCTCGTCGCCGATGTCTCGAAGGCTGATGTCATCCGCTGGCGCGATGACTGCGCCGGGCCCGCCGAGGCAATATACAATCGGGCAATTCCGGTGCTCGCCAGTTTGTTCAAGTACGCTGAGGCGTTGCACCTGCGGCGTAAAGGCTCGAACCCCTGCCGGGGAATGCCCCGCTACAAGCGTGAGGCGAAGGAACGATATCTTACGCCGCTGGAGTATCGTCGACTGGGGGCAGCCCTACGTGCCGCCCAGGCACGATCCCCGGCACACGTCGCGATCATTCGGCTACTGATCTACACCGGCGCTCGCATCGGCGAAATACGCGATCTCCAATGGGAATGGGTGAGACCGCCGCATCTGGCACTGCCCGATAGCAAAACCGGACCCAAGACGATCTGGCTGAACAGTCAGGCCCTTACGATCCTCACCGACGTTTCTCGGCGTAAGGATTGCCCGTTCGTTTTCCCCGGTAAATCCGGGAGTGCTCCCCTTTCGATGCAATTTTGGTGGGAGACGTTCCGCCGAACCTGCTCAATGCCCGACCTGCGCATTCACGATCTGCGACACAGCTTCGCGTCGACCGCGATCATGGACAATGTGCCGCTCGCAACGATTGGGAAGCTGCTCGGGCACCTGCTGCCTGAGACAACAGCCAAATACGCGCATCTATCCGACGATGTCATAGCGGACGCCGCGCAGCGTATTTCCGGCACACTGGCTAACGCGATCGGATTACGCGCATGACTTCGTTATCCCTCCGCAAGGTCGTCGCTGAGGCTTTGGCCGAAGTCGGCGCTGATCTGCGCTACCTCAAATTGCCTAAAGGCAAGGCCCGAACGACCTCATGGCTCGGGATCGAGCACGGCTTCGGCATTCGCCACTATGCCACCGGGCGTAACGTTTACATCGTCCAGACTCGCATGGCAGGTCGTCTGCGGACGGTGACGATTGGGCCGGCATCGGTCATCACCCAACATCAGGCGACGATGGTTGCCCGCCGGGTCATCGCCTATGCGCAAGTGGGACATGATCCTGCGGCCGATCGCAAGCGAACCCGATTGGCTCCACGTTTCGACGATTTCCTTGACGAATATTGGAAGCGCTGGTCGCCGCACTGGAAGGAATCCACGCGTGATACGCACGAGACGTATCGCCGCCTCTATCTCGACAAGGCGTTTTCCGGTGTTTTTCTCGATGAGATGAACGAGGCTCATGTCACAACCTGGTTCGCCGAACTCAACAATGAGACTGGACCCGGCGCTGCCAACCGGGCGATGTCCATCCTCAACAATATGCTGAACAAGGCGGAGAGCTGGGGTTACCGACTTGAGAACACCAATCCGTGTCGGGCAGTGCGCCTCAACAGGAAGCGTAAGTGCGAGCGCTTCCTGAGCCTCGCGGAGATGGAGCGGCTGGGCCGGGTGTTAGCGGAGGACAGGGAAAGTGCGGAAAAGGTCCAGCCCATCGCGGCTGCAGCGGTTGCTCTCCTCTTGCTGACGGGGTGTCGCGTGGGCGAGGTGCTCGGACTGCAATGGCAGGATGTGAAGGGCAATCGTCTGAAGCTTCGGGACAGCAAGACCGGACCACGCACGGTATGGCTTGGCGACGAGGCTCGTGCGATCATCGATGGACTTCCCCGCCTGCGGAATATTCCCTGGCTGTTTTGGAACGTCAAATTTCGGAGGCCTATCAAAGGTATCGACCATTATTGGCATGACATGCGCAACCGGGCCGGGCTCTCGCAAGTGCGCTTGCATGACCTCCGGCATACCTTCGCCAGCCATGCCGCGATGAGCAAGGAGACGTTGCCGATGATCGGACGGCTTTTGGGACATCGGAATCCGCAATCGACCTCGCGCTACGCTCACCTTGATGACGAGCATGTGCTGGACGCGGCCGAACAGATCGGGGCCGCGATCGAGCGTATGATGGTTTAAGGGCGGCCTCTTGTTTCATGATCAGTTGAGGCGTAAATGTGCATCAACTGAAACGGAGTAGGCTATGGCAACGCAACCCGCAACGATCGAGACGCTTTTGGGCGTCAACGCTGGCCGGCAGGCTTCGCGGCTCGCGCTCGCCTATTCGATCGAGAGCGGCCTGCCCGTCGCTGCGCTTGATCGACTCGCTGATGTCGTCGCCCCCGACGACGCCCGATTCAAATTTCGGCTGATTTCTAAAGCCACGTTGGAGCGTCGCCGTAAATCCCCCTCCAAGCGCCTCACCAGTGAGGAGGGCGATCGGCTTGCCCGTCTCGCCAAGGTTTTCAGCTTCGCGCTTGATATCTACAAGGCACCAGAAAAGGCGCGCGAGTTCCTGAGCCGCCCCCATGCCATGCTCGACGGCAAGCCACCCCTGGATGTTGCCCTTGCCACTGGTCCCGGCGCTGACCTCGTGATCAATCTGCTGGGGCGGGCGGCCTACGGTGGTGGTGCGTGAAGAAAGCCAACACTGATCGTGTTCTCACGGCCTTCCGAATAGGTGATCCAGACGGCGCCCACCCGATCTACGACAGCGAGGGTGCCCGCTTGTATCCGGGGCGCTGGAACACCTCTGCCAGCCCCGTGATCTACACATCCGAGCACTACTCGACGGCAATGCTGGAAAAGCTGGTTCACTCGAACAGCGTGCTGCCGCCCAATCAGCACTATATCCGTATTACCATACCCAATGGTACCAGCTACGAAGTCTTTCAGCCCGCGTCACATCCCGGGTGGGACGGTAAGGATGAGAGCATCTGTAAGGCATTCGGCAACCAATGGTATGATGAGCAGCGCACTGCCTTGCTGCTGGTACCTTCGATCCCGGCTCGGCTAGAACGAAACATCATCATCCATCCCGCCCATGCCGATGCAAAAGGTATAACGTACGATCTGGCTGAGCCAATATGGTGGGACGAACGGCTTTACGGCTAACGGAAAAGAGATTTTCGCGTTTGTCGAGCGACAGCTGTCAGCAATCGCGTGGAAAATATTCGTCATGACGTAAAAACCGCTCGATTATGACGCGGCCGAATGACCCACTTATGGGCGCTCAGGGCCCTTCCTGCGCCTCCCAACTCCGAACACTCATTAATAGGTTCGCGATTGCAATGCAGCGCCGCTGGAATGGCGAAACTTGGGACTTTGCGGTTGCGCCCGAGCGACGTGTTCAACGGCAGGTTTTTAACCAAAGCCCGACACCGAAAAGATTGCCGATTGGGCGCGGCCAGCGTTTGCAACGTGGCCATAGCGCTTCGATCCTTGTTCGCGAACTCGGAAGCGAACGGTCGGCGCTGAAGCGATAGGCTATCGGGCGGCAGCAGCTAAGCGGCGGCCCGTTGTCGCACCTCATTCAGAACGCCGACGATGCGCTGCACGTCCGGCTGCGGGAACAAGCCGCTGACGCCCTGATCGTCGAAATCCGTGAAGGGGCTTTCATATAGGCGGCGGGGATCCATCACGCCACTTTCCGTGAGATGGTCGATGATCAGGTTGATGAATTCGATCTGGTTGGCGTTGAGATTCTTGCTTGAGACGAAATCGGCAAACGCGCCTTTGGCGGACTCCCGCTCAAGCCCGACGAGCGAGCGGACGAACAAGCCCAGCCCCCCTTCGCCCTTGGCGGTGAGAAGGTCGTCGTCCGACGCGCTGGTCTCCTCGACCATGATGCGCTCCAGCTCCGACAAATCCTGCGTCGTCAGCGGCTCGTTCCGCCGCAGCTTCTGGATCGTGATGTGGTCGGCGTGGGATCTCAGAAAGTGACGGACTTTCATCTGAAACCGCGCCTTGTCGGTGCCGACGCTCACGTCTGGGAGGACGATGGTCGAGCCTTCGCCGATCTCGTCCTCGAAGTCGGTATAGATGATCTGACGCTCCTCGCCCTCGATCAGCTTGATCAGGCCCCGCAATCGCCGCCGCATATGCTCCAGCGTCCAAGCGTCGATATCCTGCCAGTATTCCGCCGTCTGGACCTCTAGGATAAGAGCCATTTCGACGGTGACCATCGGCACGTTCCGAAGTGTTTCCAGCCGGGCCGCCAGCGTCATGACCTTTTCCCGGCAGTTCATGATGGCGCTGTCGTTGCGGAGGAGCGCCAGCTGGCCACTGAGGACGATAAAATCGAACTGCTTGGCGGCAATGTCGTTATCTACGAGCGCGGTCGGAAGGCCCGCGACCTCGTGGATCAGCCGTTCGCGGTCGTCCGTCGTAAAACCATCCCACGCCTCGCGCTTCTGAAACTGCTCGACGGAGCGCCGCTTGGCACGGACGAGGAAGTTGTCGAGGCTCATGCCGCTGACTTCCTCATATAGGCGCTGGCGAATGTCGCCATTCAACCGACCCAGATCGCCGGCTTGCTCACCTTCCGGTAAATCCTGGATGAGGGAAGCGATCTCGACGCGGGCAGCGAATAGCCGCTCGCTGAGCGAATGGCCCAGCGCACCCTCTGCAAGCTTCGGATTCTGATTAAAAAATTCGAAATTCTGGCAAAAGTCGAAGATCAGGAATGTCTCTTTGTGCTTTCCAGG
>JAPKCG010000617.1 GCA_028823055.1 Sphingomonas bacterium | reverse complement strand
GTCAGCCGTACCGAGCTCGAATCGCTGTCGGACCATAGCGATCCCGTCGTCCTTTCGTCGGGTCAGGTCGGTGGGCAGGTAAAGATGCGCGCGGGCGCGGCGTGGCTCGTCGCCAACATCCGCAGCCTCAGTCTCGAATCGATCGGCAGCGACTGGATCGCGGCCGACATCGATTTCCTCGGGGAGGGCGACGAGGAGCAACTGACCGGCAAACTCTATAATTTCCGGCGCGGCGTGACCCGCTATCCCGCCCCCGGCGCGGATGTGTTTCCGGTTTCGACCGCCGATTTGCGCCAGGTCTATTCGGCCAGCGGTCGCCCCAGCATCGATATCGGGACGATCTATCCGACGCGGGACGTCCGCGCCTCGCTCGATGTCGATGCGATGCTCGGCAAGCATTTCGCGCTGGTGGGGTCGACCGGCACCGGCAAATCGACCGCGACCGCGCTGATCCTGCACAAGATCTGCGACATGGCACCGCAGGCGCATGTCGTGATGGTCGATCCGCACGGCGAATATTCGGCGGCCTTCGAGAACAACGGCGCGCTGTTCGACGTCACCAATTTGCAGATGCCCTATTGGTTGATGAATTTCGAGGAGCATTGCGAGGTTTTCGTCACCTCGCAGGGCGTCGACCGGCAATATGATTCCGATATCCTCGCCAAATGCCTGTTGATGGCAAAGGCGAAGAATCGCGTCGGCGCGGAAATCGCGAAACTGACGGTCGATGCGCCGGTCCCCTATCTGCTCAGCGATCTGACCAACATCATCGGGCTCGAAATGGGCAAGATGGATCGTGCGGGCGACACGTCCCCGTATCAGCGGTTGCGCACCAAGATCGAGGAGATCCGCGCCGATCCCCGTTACGGCTTCATGTTTTCGGGCATGCTCGTCGCCGACACGATGGCCGCGTTCCTGGCGCGGGTGTTTCGCATGCCGGGCGATGGCCGCCCGATCTCGATCGTCGACGTGTCGGGCGTGCCCTCCGAAATCACCTCGGTCGTCGTCGCGGTCCTGTCGCGGATGATCTTCGATTTCGCGACCTGGTCACGCAACGAACCGCGGCGGCCCGTGCTGCTCGTCTGCGAAGAGGCGCATCGCTATGTGCCCAGCGGCAACAACGGCCAGCAGACCTCGGTCGGCCGGATCCTCAGCCGGATCGCGAAGGAAGGCCGCAAATATGGCGTCAGCCTGGGGCTGATCACGCAGCGGCCGTCGGATCTCGAAGAGGGCGTGCTGTCGCAGTGCGGCACGATCATCGCGATGCGTCTCAACAACGAACGCGACCAGAGCTTCGTCCGCGCCGCAATGCCGGAGGGCGCGCGCGGTTTCCTCGATACCATCCCCGCGCTGCGCAACCGCGAATGCATCATCTGCGGCGAGGGCGTGTCGATCCCGATCCGCGTCGCGTTCGAGGATCTGGAGGACCATCGCCGCCCGGCCTCGGCCGATCCCCGTTTCACCGAATCGTGGCGCGATGTCGGTGGCGAGGATGCGATGATCGACCGGATCATCCGACGCTGGCGCGCGCAGGGCAAATAGGGGCGTCGCGGCCCGTGGCGGGCCGCCCCGAACTACCCGGCAACGATGAAAAG
>JAPKCG010000140.1 GCA_028823055.1 Sphingomonas bacterium | reverse complement strand
ACGCATGGAGGGGGGCATGCTCAAGACGCTGGTCCCTCATAGGCTTCGACGATCCGCCCGACGATCGGGTGGCGGACGACGTCGGCGGCGGTAAAGCGCGTCATCGAAATGCCCTCGACTCCGTCGAGACGATAGGTCGCATCGGCAAGACCCGACGAGGCGACGCCGCCGGGCAGATCGGTCTGGTTGGGATCGCCGCAGATCACCATCCGGCTGTTTTCGCCGAAGCGGGTGAGGAACATCTTCATCTGCGCGGGCGTGGTGTTCTGTGCCTCGTCGAGGATGATGAACGCATCCGCCAGCGTCCGGCCACGCATGAAGGCGATCGGCGCGATCTCGATCTCCCCGCTCGCGATCCGGCGTTCGACCTGTTCGGCGGGGAGGCAATCGTGGAGCGCGTCGTACAAGGGACGCAGATAGGGATCGACCTTTTCCTTCATGTCGCCGGGCAGGAAGCCGAGCTTTTCCCCCGCCTCGACCGCGGGGCGGGAGAGGATCAGGCGCTGGACCGAGCCGGTGATGAGCTGCGACACGGCCTGCGCGACCGCGATATAGGTCTTGCCCGTGCCCGCCGGCCCCAGTGCGAAGATCATCTCATGCGTCGTCAGCTCGCGCATGTAATGCGCCTGCGCGGGCGTGCGCGGGACGATGGTTTTCTTGCGGGTGCGGATCATCACCGAAGGCTGTCGCACGCCGTCGGCGCTGATGATCCCCTCCAGCGTCGGTTCGGCGCTCATCGCGATCGAGGCATCGACGAGCCCCGCATCGACATCTTCGCCGCGCTGGACGCGTTGATAGAGATCGTGGAGGACATCGCGCGCCACCGCGACCTGTTCGGCGGTCCCCTCCAGCCCGATCTTGTTGCCGCGCGCGGTGATGTAGACACCGAGGCGGTTTTCGAGTGCGACCAGATTCTGGTCATATTGGCCGAACAGCTGGACGAGCAGTTGCGGCTTGTCGAACAAAAGTTCGATACGGCTGCGCTGACCGGACTGGGCGGGAACAAGTTTGCGGCTCATGCGATCCTTTCAAAGTTCACGAAAGTTCACGTTAAAACGCGGTGTCGTCAGGCGTGACGGGGACGCGCGGCGGGTCGGGATCGGAGATTGGGCCGAGTCGCGAAAAAGCAGCTGCATCGTGGACGAGTCTGACAGCGGCGGCGGGCATAGGATAGCGTTATTTGCGGGGCGGTTGATTTGGCTCACGACGATCGCGCGGTGGCGGTGGCGGTGGCTGGAGCGGCGGCTGCGGGCGGTGGCTGACTGCGTGGGAATTCCCGTCTGCTGATTCCAGCGGACCGGACACCATCATCGTCATTCCCGCGCAGGCGGGAATTCATGTGCGCAAAGCTTTAGGATAGGGCCGTAACCGTCGGGTTTATGGATCCCCGCCTTCGCGGGGATGACGGGACCGGATATTTCTGTCGAAGGTAAATTCGTTTCATGCCGCCTGCGCCAAGCGCGCGACGCCCGCCATGCTGTTGGGATCGGCACGGGTGAGGTCGACGCGGACGAGGTCGCCGACGGCGGCGTCGGTCGTCAGGTGGACCGATTGCAGCCAGGGAGATTTGCCGAGCATCTGGCCGGGCAATTTGCCCGCGCGCTCGATCAGCACGTCGCAGCTGCGCCCGACGGTGTTCGCGTTGAACGCCTGCTGATCGCGGTTGAGCGCGGCCTGGAGCCGCTGGAGCCGGTCGTCCATGACGTCGGGCGCGATCTGGTCGGCCATCGTCGCGGCGGGGGTGCCGGGGCGGGGGGAGTATTTGAAGCTGAATGCCTGCGCATAGCCGACTTCGCGCACGAGGCTGAGCGTGGCTTCGAAATCCCGATCGGTTTCACCGGGGAAGCCGACGATGAAATCGCCCGACAGCGCGATGTCGGGGCGCGCGGCGCGGACGCGGTCGAGCAAACGGAGATAGCCGTCGCGCGTGTGGCTGCGGTTCATCGCCTTCAGGATGCTGCTACTGCCCGACTGGACGGGCAAATGGAGGAAGGGCATCAGGCTTTGGATGTCGCGATGCGCCGCGATCAGCCCGTCGCGCATGTCGTTGGGGTGGCTCGTCGTATAGCGGATCCGCGCGAGGCCGGGGATGCGATCGAGATCGGCGATCAGGTCGTGCAGGCCTTGCTCGCCATCCTCCCACGCGTTGACGTTTTGCCCGAGCAGCGTGATTTCGCGTGCGCCCGCATCGACGAGCGCCTTGGCCTCATCGACGATCGCGGCAAACGGGCGGCTGACCTCCGCGCCGCGTGTATAGGGGACGACGCAATAGGTGCAGAATTTGTCGCATCCCTCCTGCACCGTCAGGAACGCGCTCGGCCCGACCTTACGGCGGGAGGGCAGCGCGCCGAATTTGGAGGCGACGGGCATGTCGGTGTCGAGCGCCGCCTCGCCCCGTGCCGCCTGCGCGACGAGCGCGGGAAGGTTGTGATAGGCCTGCGGCCCGACGACGACATCGACCTTGGCGCGCGCGACGATCTCCGCCCCCTCCGCCTGCGCGACGCAGCCGGCGACCGCGATCATCGGACTGTTCCCGTGGTCCCGGCGCGCGATCTTGCGGATGCGGCCGATATCCGAATAGACTTTCTCGGTCGCCTTTTCGCGGATGTGGCAGGTGTTGAGGACGACGAGGTCGGCTTCCTCGGCGCTGGCGGCGGGGGTCAGCCCGTCGGCTGCCATCAATTCTGCCATCCGCTCGCCATCATAGACGTTCATCTGGCAGCCGAAGGATTTGACGTGATAGGTCTTGGGGGCGGTCATCGGCGCGCTATAGCGCGGTGGCAGGCGGTTTTAAATCCTCCCCCGCTGGCAGGGGAGGATCGCTGCCATCACATTCGGCTGCATTGATCGCACAGTTTATAGCCGCCAGTCCCCGATGCACGATTGCGAGTCTCGATATTATTGCCGGTCGTGCAGCTATTGTTATTGTGATGCACCGACGTACCGGGCAGTTTTCAGTGGAATGCGGCGACTTTCGCCATGACGTTGTTCCTTGTCCTGTTGGACGGAAAAGGTAACGCCTCGTGCGCGGGGCAACGACCGCAACCGCGTCCATTTCGGACATCCGTTTCGGAACTTCAGGCCGCCCCGATCCGCCGCCGCGCCTCCGCCGCGATCGCCTTGCGGCCGGGAAAATCGGCGGGATCGAAGGGCGCGCAGAAACGGAGCGTCGGGCGGAAGGTGCCGGGGCGGGAGAGGACGCGCTCTGCATGCGCGTCGCCGGGTTCCTCGCCGACCCAGGCCAGTTCGTCGGTCGCATCGCCATAATCGATGCGGATCGGCTGAACCATGACCCCGAGCGGGGGCGGTTCGAGGACGGCGAGCAACGCGGCCTTGAAAGGCAGCAGCATGTGGCCGTCGCCTGTCGTGCCTTCGGGAAAGACCGTGACGGGCCATGCCTTCGCCAGCGCATCGCGGATCGTCGCGATCTGCGCCGTGACGCCGAGCCGATCCTCCCTGCTGACAAAGATCGTATGGTTGAGCGTACACAGCCAGCCGACCAGCGGGACGGCACGCAATTCCGATTTGGCGACGAAGGCGCTGCCGCTCGCACCCGCGATCAGGAGGATGTCGATCCAGCTGAGATGGTTCGACACAAACACGACGTCGCGGCGCAGCGGCGTACCGATCGTGCACGGTCGCGCGCCGACGATCCGCGCGACAATCCCGAGGAACAGGCGTGGCCAGGGGGAGGGCAGGCGGAAAAGCCGCCACAGGCCGTGGATCAGGAGCGCGAGGATGAGCGTCGCGACAAGCGCGGCGAGCCGCAGGACGAAGCGGACCCGGCTCAACCCCGCATCAATCCTTGCGGCTTAGCGAGACGCCGTACAGCTCCATCCGGTGATCGACGAGGCGAAAGCCGAGTTTCTCCGCGATCGCCTTTTGCAATTGTTCGAGTTCGGGGTCGACGAATTCGATGACCTTGCCCGTTTCGACATCGATCAGGTGATCGTGGTGCGCTTCGGGCGAGGGTTCGTAACGCGCGCGGCCATCGCCGAAATCATGGCGGTCGAGGATGCCCGCCTCTTCGAACAGGCGCACGGTGCGATAGACCGTCGCGATCGAGATGCCGGGATCGATCGCGGAAGCGCGCTCATAAACCTTTTCGACATCGGGATGGTCGTCCGCTTCCGACAGGACGCGCGCGATGACGCGGCGCTGTTCGGTGATGCGCAGACCCTTTTCGTGGCACAGGGCTT
The DNA here is from genome assembly GCA_028823055.1 of Sphingomonas bacterium. Classification (GTDB taxonomy): domain Bacteria; phylum Pseudomonadota; class Alphaproteobacteria; order Sphingomonadales; family Sphingomonadaceae; genus Sphingomonas. The sequence goes on along the minus strand of JAPKCG010000140.1, from coordinate 3,377 downwards.
CGAGATCGATATTGCGTGGCATGGGGCCACTGTAGGCGGAGAAGCTTGTTGCGAAAAGCGCTATCTATTCTCAATAAGCATCGAGTGCCTTGCGATAGGTGTGCGCATCGTAACTTTTGCCGTCCTTGCTCCGGTAATAATCGCGGCGTTCGCCGACTTTGGTGAAGCCGTGCGCGGTGTAGAGCGAGATAGCTTCGTTGTTCGCGCGGACTTCGAGATGGAAATCGGTGACGCCGCGCGCGGCGCAATCGCTCGCCACCGCGCGGAGCAAGGCGGCCCCGATGCCGCTGCGTCGCTGCGTCGGGGCGACGCCGAGCAGGAGCAGCTCGGCCTCGTCGGTGACGGTGCGGACGAGCGCGAAGCCAGCGGGTACGTCGTCGATCAGCGCCAGCGTCAGCGTGATCCCCGGCATCGCGAGCACGCCCATACACTGGTTGCGGGTCCACGCCTCCCCGAAGCGTGGGTCGAACGATGCGCTCATCAGCGCATCGAGCGTCGCGATGTCGCGGACATCCCCGGTGCGCAGCGTGATCGAGCGAGTCGCCATGTCGGGCAGGGGTTAGACAGCGGCGGCGGGTGTGAGCCCGCCGGGCAGTTTCGCATCGGGCGCGCGGCCATAAAGCGGCGTTGCGGGCAGGTCGGCGGGCGGTAGCAGCACCGCGTCGGCCGCATCGGGCAGCGCCTCGACCGCGTCGATCGCGGGATCGAGAGCGAGGAGATGGCGGACGCCGTTGCCGACCGCGGAGCGACCGTCGAGTGCGGCGAGCGCGGACTCAGGACGCAGCGAGGCGAACGGCGTGAGCGCGACGGGGCCCAAGGCATCGGTATCGGGGGCGTAGGAGGCCATGAATACTTCACCATGCCCGCCCTCCAGCACGACGGCAAGCGCCGCCGTGTCGCGGACCGCCAAGCCTGCGGCGGCGACGAGCGTGAGGCTGGAAAAGCCCGCGACTTCGACACGCCAACCCAGTGCGAGCCCGCGTGCGGCGGCGATGCCGACGCGGATGCCGGTGAAGCTGCCCGGGCCGACATCGACCGCGATCCGGTCGGCGCGACCGCCATCGGGCAGCGCGGCGATCATCGGGATCAGGCGTTCGGCATGGCTGCGGCCGACGACTTCGTGCGCGCTGGCGACAAGACGGGCGCTCTCGCCCCTCCGTTCGATCAACGCGACCGAGCAGGCAGCCGTCGAGGTTTCGATAATGAGAGTAAGCATCGGGGCGAGCTTAACGTCTGGTTGCGGTTACGCCACCCGATTGAACTTGGCGAAGTCGGGGCGCGGGGAGCGGTCGAAGATCGTTGAGGGGTCGCCATGACCGAGTGTCGAGATGAAATTGACGCGGACCTTTGGCGTATCGGCGAAGAACGCCGCGTTTACCTTGTCCGCGTCGAAGCCCGACATGGGGCCGGTGTCGAGTCCCAGCGCGCGGGCGGCGACGATGAAATACGCGCCCTGAAGCGACGAATTGCGCATCGCCGATTCCTTGCGCAGCGCTTCATTGCCCTCGAACCACGACTTGGCGTCGGCATGAGGGAACAGTTCGGGAAGATGGTCGTGGAAATCGATGTCCATCCCGATAACGACCGACACGGGTGCGTTCAGGATTTTGGGCTTGTTCTGTGCCGAACAGCAATCGGCAAGCTTCGCCTTGGCCTCGTCGCTGGTACACCACACCATCCGCGCGGGCAGCTGATTGGCGCTGGTCGGCCCCATCTTCATCAGGTCCCAGATCGCGTGGAGTTCCTCCTGCGCGACCGGCTGATCGGTATAGCCGTTATAGGTGCGCGCTTCACGGAAGATCTGGTCGAGCGCGGAATCGGCGATCATCGGCATTATACGGCTCTCACTTCGGTGACTTCGGGGACATAATGGCGCAGCAATTGTTCGATGCCCTGTTTGAGCGTCGCGGTCGACGAGGGGCAGCCCGCGCACGCGCCCTGCATCGCGAGGAACACCTTGCCCTTGTCGAAGCCGCGATAAACGATGTCGCCGCCATCGTTCGCGACCGCGGGGCGGACGCGCGTGTCGATGAGTTCGCGGATCTGCGCGATGATTTCGGCGTCGGCGGGATCGTCGGTCGGGATGGGTTCGTCGGCGGCGACCGAGAAGCTGGCCGCGCCCTGACGGAACAGCGGCATGTTGGCGCTGAAATGATCGAGCAGGATCGCGAGCACGTCGGGCTTGAGATCGGACCAGGCGACGCCGGGGGCGGCGGTCACCGACACGAAATCGCTGCCGAAGAAAACGCCGGTGACATCGCCGAGATTGAAGATCGCCTCGGCAAGCGGGCTGGCCTCCGCTTCCTCGGGCGTGGCGAAGTCGCGCGTCCCGCTCGTCATCACCGCGCGGCGCGGCATGAATTTGAGCGTGGCGGGGTTGGGCGTGGTTTCTGTCTCGATCAGCATGTCCGCCATGTGGCGGTTGCGGGCACGCGGATCAAGCGCCACCCGCGAAAGTGTGCGTTTCCGAAGCGGTGATGAACGCCCCCATTTCTTGGCGCGCATACCTTAGACGTCGAGTTGCTTCACCGCGGCGTTCCAGCTGGAGATATTGTCGCGCGCTTCCTGGACGAAGGCGGATTTGCGGACGACGTGGAGGAATTTGTCCGCGATCCATTTGCCCGGATTGCGCAGCGGGCGTTCGAACTGGACGAGCAGGACGACGCGGGTGCCGGTCGTGTCGTTCCAAACCTCATGCCGATAGGTGTCGTCGAAGACCAGCGTTTCGCCCTCCGCCCAGCGGACGATGCGGTCGTCGACGCGCATCCGGACGTCGCCGTCGCGCGGGACGATGAGACCGAGGTGGCAGGTGATGAGCCCCTTGGTCACGCCGCGATGTTCGGGAATGTGCGTGCCGGGCGCGAGGATCGAGAAGAAGGCGGTGTTGAGTCCCGGAATCGCCTCGACGATCTTTTGCGTTTCGGGACAGTGCGCAAGATTGTCCTCGATTGGATAGCCATAGCCCCACAGGAAATAGGAGCGCCATTTATTGACCTCCGCGATCGCGCGGTGATCGGGGCTGATCGTCGCGAGGCTCGGCGAGGCCTCGCCCTGCAACGCGACCGCGATCGCTTCGTCGCGGATCGCCTGCCAGTTGCGGCGGAGCATTTTGGTCCAGACGAAATCGCGGACGTCGAGGACGGGGTCGTTGGAGACGAGCGACGACGAGGCGATCATGCGGTCGAACAATCCGCGCAGATGCTTGCCGAAGCGGATAATCAACGGACGCCCCTTTTCCGCCTCCATCTTCGCGCCCGGCTGCGGCGCGCCGGAAATGACGTTGAGATCGGGCACCATCACGCGGGTTGGGAGGGGGGCCGGGGCGAGGATCGGACCGTGCGATCGTTCAGTCGTCCGGGATCGGTCAGGATTGCCGG
>JAPKCG010000139.1 GCA_028823055.1 Sphingomonas bacterium | reverse complement strand
TCGAGCGGCCCACCGACCGACACGATGTCGACCGCGAGCAGATACGGGTTCTTCACCTTCTTCCGCTCCGCACCATAGCCGGTCAGATGGACGCGCGCGGCGGGGGAATAGGTCCGCCCGAGCAGCTCGCATGACGGCTGGTCCGTCCCTATCGTCGTCTGCGTCACCGACCCTTGCGGGGCAGGCTTCTTCGCCAGCATCTGCGCCCCGATGTTCGCAATCGCTGCGATCGCACCGGCCCCCGCCGCGATCGACGATAGGCTCATACCGAGAACCGGCGCCGTGGCGCCAGCCGTGATCGCCACCGAAGCCGCGAGCGCCACCACCCCCGCGACGACGCCCACGGTCTTCGCCACCCCGCTCACAGCCGCCACGCCGCGATGAACGGACGCGGCCCGATCGGTTCGATGTTGACGAGACCACGCTGCAGCGCGTCGCCGTGATAGCCGATCACCTTGCCCCCCGCCGACACGACGATCGCATCGAACAGCGCATCGCCCGCCATCAACGCCAGGTCGCCGATCACCATCGCTGCAGGTGCGATCCGGGGGAGGAGGCTGTCGAACAGGTCGATCAACCGGTCATGCCCCGTCGCCTTCAGCGCCCGCACCGCCGACGCTGCGCTGCGCATATCGGGCACAGCGGGTGGACGATGACCCAGCGCGCGCATCTGCGCGCGCGCAAGATGAACGCATGTCCGTCGTCCGGTCCACGAAAACGGACGCCCGCGAAACCGTGCGACGACCGCCTCGGTCGCGACGCGGCGCGCCTCCAGATCAACCATTGCTGGCGACCTGCCCCCGGGGCGGCGACGCCGTCCCCCATGCGACATCGCTCGTCAGCCCGGTCGCATTGTCCAGTCCCGCCTCGCCCGGATGCACCAGCCGGTGCCAGCTGGGCGAGAGCGTGTTGCCGTCGTCGATCAACATCAGCCGCTGCCCGCGCGTCACCGTCCCGATTTCGAGCGCGCGCGTGCCGCGCCCGATCCGCAACCGTGTCGAATCGATCTGCCAGTCGCACATCAGGTCGGGCTCGCCGACGACGTAACCGGTCATCTCGTCGATCTCCGCGACCCATAATCGCACCCGCGATCCCTGATAGCCGGGCTGCGACAGCACCACCGCCGCCGCCGTGCTGGGTGGGACCATCGTCAGAACGCCCGCCGGGGCCTCGTCACCGACGCCCTCGCTCAACGCATCGAACCCCGTCAGCACGCCGAATTCCTCGTCCGCCGCCTGGTAGGTTTCCCCGTTCCAGACGACGAAGCCCCCGTCGCACAACCGGATGTCGCGTCCGGGCAATTCCATTTTCATCAGCCCTGACAGCAGCACGCGCTCCATCAGCGCGCTTCTTCAGCCCAGCGCATCAGCGCGCTTCCTCAATCGTGAACGCGATCGTCGTCAGCTGATCGACCGACAGCCCCCATTCGCGCGCGTCACCGTCGACCAGCCCCTCGATCGTCGGACGCATCAGGTTGACGCGCGTGCCATCGGTGAACGGCGCGCGTAGCATCTCGCCCAGCGGCAGGATGGCCCGCCCATCCGCGCCCGCGATCACTTCGCCTGCGACATTGTGCAGACACCGCGCCCCCGTCACGGGCTCGATCGACAGCCACCAGCCCTCTCGCACCACCGTGCGCGGCGTCATTCCCCTGACCGCCAGCCCCAGCCCGGATTGCCCCGCGCCATCGATGACGACCGTGCCGCCCACCCGTTGCGGCTCGGGCAGCGGGAATTCGACGCGCAGCCCTTCACGTTGCGCCCGGATCAGCCGCGACACCACGATCCGCCCTTCGCGCGGCTCCATCGGGGCGAACGTCAGCGTGGCACGATAATGCGATCCGGGCCGGTTGACGCGCAACGCCGCGGTATTCAGCGGCGATCGCATCGTGCCCCCGGCATCCACCAGCGCCAGCGCGGGCGCGTCGTTCGGCACCGCCCAGGCGGGAAGCTCGATCATGCCAGCGCCTGACGACCGCGCAGCGCCGACGCGCGCGTCGACGTCTTCGCCATCGAATAACTGACCTGCCCGGCCTCCGACCGCACGACAGGGCGGAACATCGCCCCCTCCTCGACCGCGACATGGATCGACACCGGCCCGCCAAGCTCGTGGTTCGGGACGATCGATCCGCCTTGCCCGCCCATGCGCAGGATTTCCGGCCCGCGTTCGCCGATCAGATACGACCCGCGCGGCAACACCGGCCCACCCATCGCCCGCGCACCGTCGAGCCCGCGAAACGCGCTGGCGTTCGCCTGCATCTTTTTCCCGAACAGTCCGCCCCCGGCCAGCTGCGTAAAGGCATCCGCCAACCCGCCGAGCGCGCCCAGCCAGTCGCCCGATTTGATGCTGCCCATCAGGCCCTGAAGGCTTGACGTGATGTTCTTCGTCGTCGTCGCGAAACTGTCCCCCAGCCGCTCGTTCGCCTTCCCGATCTCGCCCCAGGTATCGCTGATCAGCGTCCCGGTTTCGAGCGTCGGTTTCCAGATGTCGATGACCGGTTCGGTAATGCCTGCATCCGGGCCATAATCGGGGGACTGGCCGCGCTGCTCATTGCGCAACCGCCGCTGCGCCTCCTCCGCCTGATCAGGCGTCAATCCCCCCTTCGCCGCGAAGTCGGTCAGATCGGCCATGTCCTTGCGAAACGCGTTGAGCTTCGCCTGGTCGGGAAACAGCCGGTCGAGGATCGGCGCGACCCTCTGCTGCAGCGCCTGAAACGCCTGCGCCGTCGCATCCGTCGCCCGGCGCGCGGTCCCCACCATATTCCCGTCGAGCCGCGCCATCTGCGCGCCGATCTCGTCCACCATGTCGGGAACGTAACTGTGCCCCACCACGCGGTCGTACAGTGTGAAGAACGCATCGCCGACCGACTTGGCCTTGTCGCTCACCCAGGTCAGCGTCGCGCCAAGCTTGTCGTGCATCCACGTTTTGATGCCTTCATACAGCCGCTGGGCCGAGGCGACCGCATTGCGAAAGGCACTCGCGATCGACGCATCCACACCATCGGCCCAGTGCTGAAGATCATATTGACCGACCTTCGCCCACAGCGCCGACAGCTGCGCCCCGGCGCTGTCGGTGAAATCGGTCTGCGACGGGATGCCGAACCGCTGATCGACCTTTGCCGCCCAGTCGTTCAGACCTGAAAACCAGTTATCGATATCGCCTTTCGTGGCGTTCATCCGCTCCGCGACACCATCGACATAGGCGGTGATCTCGTCCCAGTGCTGGAACGCGGCATATGCCAGTGCCGCCGCCCCGGCGAGCGCCCCGACCCATGGTATTGCCACCCCGATGGCGCGCCCCAATCCGGTCGCGGCAACTTCCGCTCCCGTCGCGCCTTCGGCAACGAATGCCGAACCCTCTCCCAGCTTGAATAGAACAGGCAGCGCCCGCGCGCCGATGCTCACCAGGCCGCCTACAGCCGCCACCACCGGCCCAAGCGCCGCCCCAGCGGCCAGACCGTAGATCGCGAATTGCTGCATCTGTGGCGAGAGGCTTCCGAACGCCAGCGCCGCATCCCTGATTGCGTTCGCGATCGGTGGAATGACGGGCAGCAGCGCTTCGCCGATCGTATCCCCCGCCTGGTTGATCGCGACCTGCGCCTGACGCCATGGTGACGTGTCGGCAGCGGCCTGTGCTGCACCTTTGAACTGGCGCTCGACCTCGGTCATGATCAGGCCCTGCGCCGCGGCTGTCTTTCCAGTCGCAGCCATCGCCTTGATCGTTGCGATCTGCGCCGCGCTGAAGCTGACACCAACGCGGGTGAGGGCGGTGATCCCCTTCACGGGATCGTTCAGCGCCTTCCCGAGCATGATCGCCGCGGCCTGAGGATCTGAGCCGAGGCGCTGCGCCATATCGATCGCGGCTTGCTGTGCCCGGTCGAATACGGCCCCCGAGACGTTGCCGAAGGTCAGGAGGTTCGCTGTAACCTTGGTCAGGATCACATCGGCATCGATGAGCGAGTGCATCTCCATCGCGTCGGCTGCATCTGACAGCTGCTGGGCGGTGCGACCGGCCACTGGGCCCATGCTTGCGAGGGCGGAGTTGACCTGCGCCATCGCCTGCTGCTGATCTTGAAACCCCGCTACCGCCGCCGCAGCGCCAGCGAGAATTGGCGTCGTGACCCCGACAGTGAACGCCGCACCAACCTTGGTGAAGTTCTTGCCGACGCGCTCCATGTTCTTCTGCGTCGCCTTCATCTGCTTTTCGGCGTCCGTCAGTCCCGAACGGAACTGCCCTGATTCCAGACCGAGGCTGACCAGCAGCGCACCCAGCAATGTCGCCATCTACGCCTCCTTCGCAACCTTCGTGATTCGCATCGGCGCGCCGCGCGCCTGCATTTCGCGCAGCCGGTCGATCATCGACCGCCGCGCACCGACACCGTCGAGCGCCCGCTCGAACCGGTTCATCTGTTCGCCCATGTTCTTGACCCGCCCCAACGCGGCGGTCTGATACGCGGCATTGAGCGCGATCCGCTGAAACAGCCTCGCGTCCATCTTCGCGCGCGCCGCTGCGCCTTTCATCGCCGAGGCGAAGCTGAGCGGCGTCTGCCCCCAGAATGCATCGGGATCATACCCCGCCGCGCACCAGTCTTCGTGCAGCTTCAGGCAGTCGAGCCCGCCTTCCTCCGCGTCGGTCTGGGAGGGTTTGCGGAACCGTCACCCTTCGCGCTGGCGCGCTCGAACAGGTCGCCCAGTGCCGCACCGGTCACATCGCCATAATGCAGCGCCAGCGCCAGCGCCTCGTCCTCGGTCAGTTCGGGATGCGCGGGCCGCGCGAATGCCCAGATGAGCAGCGCCATTCCCGACACGGTCGGCTTGCCCTGCCCGAAACTGGTCACGACATCTGACCGACGATCTTCCGCCAGCGCGATCGTGCGGAAATTCATCGTCAGCGTAAACGTCTCACCATCCACGTCGAGCGTCGCCTTGGCGTCGATCGGCGCGACCATTATGCCGCGACCGTCGTGGTTTCGGCGTCGACCCACTTTGCGGTGATCGTGAACTGACGCCTGTCGTCCATCGGGTTCGACCGACGCAGGCTCATGAACAACGCATAACCTTCGACGTTGAATATATCCTCGCCCTGAATGACAACGATCTTGTATGCGATCGCATCGCGCGACGCCTCCGCCGCCAGCAACGTCGCCTCGGCGTCCGATCCGATGACATAGTTGCCGGTGATGTCGACTTCATTCCCTTCGAGCCGGGTGTTCTTCTTGAACTCCTTGTACCGGCCCGACTTCATGTGCGTCGTTTCGAACGTCGTCTGCGCACCGCTCGGCAATTCGGGCAGGTCGATGATTTCCGCCACCTCGACCAGGCCAGCGCCCACATCGAGGAACAGTTGCGTCTCGTCGCCGGTTTCGACCGCCGACAGGGTAGGGGCAAGCGCCATGGTCAGTTCTCCACTTCTCGAAACCAGAAAATCGCGTCGATCACGTCGCGATGAATGAATTGCGTATCGGTCTGTTGGCTCGCGCCGACGACGGTGATCGAACGCGTCCGTTCGAACGCGACCCCGCCCACGACACCACGAGGGGTGATCGCGGCGATGACCGCATCGCGCAGCCGGACCTTGGTCGGCGCGTCGAGCGCGCTGATCGCCATTTGCACCCGCGCCGACCGCTTCGCCTGGAACCCGCCCATGTGTTGCGCGAGTAGCGCGTCGATGATCGTCAGCACGACACCCGTGTCACGCCCCTGTGGCCGCTTGTCCCACTCGACAAAGGTCGCATCCCCCGTGACTCCGGCGTCGGCCTTGATCCGTCCGCGCAGGGCTTTCTCGAACGACATCGCTTACCCTTTCGCCGCCAACCGCTCCGCCCGTCGCGCCGATCGCGTGGCGGTCTTGTCGATCTCTTCGCTCAGATCCCGCGCCAGCCGGTCGACAGCTGGCTGGCGCTGGGTCTCGAACGCCCGCCGCCCGGCAGGATTGGCGACTTCATTGTGCCCGCCCATCTCTTCAATCCGGGCATAGGTCGACAGCCGCTTGTTGACCGACAGGTCGACGCCCACGAATGTCGTCACCCGATCCCCGCGATTGCCACGCTTTTCCTCGCGGCGCGGACCCTTACCGATCCGGATCGCCGATTTCAGGTCGCCGCTGTCGACATCGACGCCAGCCTCCCACGCATCGCGGATCGGCTCGGCCGCACGGTTCAATGCCCGCTTCGCCGTCGCCCGGATCGTCGCGGGCTTGCCCAGCTCACCCAACGCGCGCTGCAGCGCCTTGCCGCCTTCGAATTTGAACGCCGTGGACTTAGCCATCCCCCGCCACCGCCACGATCTCCAACCCCTCGCGCCGCCCCATCTCGGTCACCGATTTGATGTCGTACACCCGCGCGCCCTCGCCGATCGGAAAGACCAGCCGGTCACCCGCCCCCAGATCGCCCAGCAACCGCTGCCAGCGCACCCGGAACGTCGCGGGCGCAGTCGCCTCCCGCCCCAGCGCCTCGCGCGCCTCCTGCCCCCTGGCGGGCAGATACTGCGCCCACACCGTCGCCAGCTCACCCCAGACGTCGACTTCGTTATACCCGTTGTCGTCCGCCCCCGCCCGCTCGATCCGCACCCGCCGATCTATCGCGCCTGCATTCAGGATGCCCATCAGGCGCCTGCCCGCCGAAAATCTTTGCACAGGGACACAACTCCGAAGGGAAGTTCGGACGTGATGGTCCCCACCACGACGGCTTCTCTATTCTTGAACAGATGTGCCAGTACCAACATTGCCGCTGCGACCAGAGCCGGAGGGCAGTTTCCCTCTTCATATCCCGCTTCGAACGTAACCGTCACGACGTCATCACCAACCAGCGTACCCGGCCAGCGCCTGCCCGCATTCGGGAGCACCGCAGCGCCAGCGGACAGGCGCCAGCCATCAGCGGCGATCGATTGCTCTGCTCCTGCGCTATCGAGATAGCTGATGGCGGAAACTACCCAGACCGGCTGGCGCTGCAGAACGATCCGATCGCCAAAGCCCGGGCTCGTCGCCGTCCAGGCACGGCGCAGAAGCGCCTTCGATGTCCATGCCTCGACCCACTCGATCGCGGCGTCGCGCAGTATCGCTATCAGCGTGTCTTGCTCGTCGCCATCGACGCTCAAATGAAGCTTTGCCTGTGCCAACGGCATCACGGCTTCACCGTCGATCGGGGCGGCCGGCACCGGGATCGTGTACATCCGCCCGCCCCCGTCGATCAATCGCGCTGCGCAGCGAGGTTATCGGCGACCGCATCGCTTCCGCTCTTGGTCGGATCGTTGAAGTCGATCCGATTCTGCTCGTCGGTCGTATTCGCGCGCGGATTATCGTCGACCGCCGGATGCGACATATCGACATCGCCAACGATCTGTTGCGCCGCGCCGCTGGTATCGATCGTTTCCGCGGGATCGGGCTTGATCGCGCGATCAGTGGTTTTGGCGGTCGATCCGCCCGTCTTTGCTGCCATGATTTCCTCCATCGGTTGACCGAAACGGTGCGCGCTCGCGCCCGCCGCTTCGATCAACCGGGCCGGATCGTATCCGGCCCGGCGTTAGGTCACGCGGCGATTTTGAGCGCGCGCATCGGTTCGGGGTTATGGACGCCACCACCCACGCGCTTGGTCGTGTAG
>JAPKCG010000616.1 GCA_028823055.1 Sphingomonas bacterium | reverse complement strand
TGCCGTCCATCGTCCTGAAACAGGCGGGTCATCCCCATTTTCTTCGCGATCACGCCGGTGCGCATGACCAAACTCCTCACAGAGGCACTCGCGGACCATTCCGATAAGTGCGTGTCAGCCCGGATAAAGCGAAGCGAGCCCCCGTCCCGGGCTGGTTGCCTTCGAAAAGGCAGACGGGAGACGCTGTCCCGGTGACCAAGGCCCCCGGCGGTATCTCTTGCTGTCAGGAACCCCTAAGCGTTCCCAAACGGTTGCGCCGAAGCGGCAACGCAAAACCCGCGAGACTCACGTCAATCGCGGGGTGCCGACCTATTAGGCCAGCTTGATCTCGACGTCAACGCCTGCTGCGAGGTCGAGCTTCATCAAAGCATCAACCGTCTGCGGGGTCGGCTGCACGATGTCGAGCATCCGCTTATAGGTACGAACCTCGAATTGCTCGCGCGACTTCTTATCGATGTGCGGCCCACGGTTGACCGTGAACTTCTCGATGCGCGTCGGCAAAGGGATAGGACCGCGGATAAGCGCGCCGGTGCGGCGTGCGGTGTCGGCGATATCGCCGGTTGCCTGATCAAGCACGCGATGATCGAACGCCTTCAGGCGAATGCGGATGTTGCTGTCCATAGTCCCTACCGATGCGAAAGAGCGGGCCCGTTTCCGGGCTCTTGCTGTTCAAAATTAAACTGGAGGCAGGCCCTTACGGCTGCCTTCATAAAAAGGCAACCGCCCGACCTCCATTTTTGGGAGGCGGGCGGTCGTTTTTGCGACGGGCCGTTATGGCCCCTCGCCTTTCAATTACTTCGAGATCGCGCTGACGACGCCTGCGCCGACGGTGCGGCCCCCCTCGCGGATCGTGAAGCGCTGGCCCACGTCCATCGCGATCGGTGCGATCAACTTGATGCCTAGCGCGACATTGTCGCCGGGCATGACCATCTCGGTGCCCTCAGGCAATTCGACGGTGCCGGTGACGTCGGTCGTGCGGAAGTAGAACTGAGGACGATAGTTCGCGAAGAACGGCGTGTGACGGCCACCTTCGTCCTTCGACAAGACGTACACTTCCGAATTGAAGTCGGTGTGCGGCTTGATCGAGCCGGGCTTGCAGAGAACCTGGCCACGCTCGACTTCGTCACGAGCAACGCCGCGGATCAGCGCGCCGACGTTATCGCCAGCCTGACCCTGATCGAGCAGCTTGCGGAACATTTCGACGCCCGTGACCGTGGTCTTGCGCACTTCCGGGTGGATCCCGACGATTTCGACTTCTTCGCCAACCTTGACGATGCCGGTCTCGACGCGGCCAGTGACGACCGTGCCACGACCCGAGATCGAGAAAACGTCCTCGATCGGCATCATGAAGGGCTTGTCGAGCGGACGCTCGGGCTGCGGGATATACTCGTCGACCTGCTTCATCAGCTCGGTGACGGCATCCTTGCCCAGCGCGTCGTTCGAACCCGACAGCGCGCAGGTCGCCGAACCCTTGACGATCGGAATGTCATCGCCCGGGAAGTCGTAGCTCGACAGAAGCTCGCGGATTTCCAGTTCAACCAGTTCGAGGATTTCCTCGTCGTCGACCAGATCGACCTTGTTCATGAACACGACCATCGCAGGC